>JBFLXS010000178.1 GCA_040755795.1 bacterium
TAACAAATCGTTGCAGCGGACGGCGGGGGCTGTGCCGTGATTGAAAGTTTTGTAGTATCTCAAGGGGTAATCGTGCTTATAAAGTTTGTAGCAATTCTCCCCGCCGCCGCTGAACTCAGTCGTTAGATCAACAGCGTATAAAATGATCACATATGCAGAACACCTAATAAGGCAAATAGAATACGGCAAAATTTCTTAAAAGGAGTGATACGATGACTAATCTTCTTGAAAGTGTAGTAGAAAAGGTAAAGGTATTGCCTGATTCTGAACAGGATGCTATTGCTACGCTTATGCTCGAAGAGCTTGAAGACGAGATACATTGAGAAAAAGTGTTTGCTCGCTCTCAGGATGCACTCGCCAAACTTGCCCAAGAAGCAATGGCAGAATATAGGGCGGGTAAAACCAAGGAACTTGATCTGGATACCTTGTATTGTGCCGTAGATCAGAAAACCAAAAATGAAGGCGATTATAAAAAACTACTGTCTCAACTTGGCTATCTGATCTAATTATAAGTTAGGCATAAAAGTAAAAAGGAACATACGCATAGATGATTCAGTTCAAATGGAATCCCGAAAAAGCAAAACAGAATTACAAAAAACACAGAGTTTATTTTGAAGAAGCTGCAACTGTGTTTTATGATCCCTTATCAGCTACTTTTGATGATCCAGATCACTCAATCAGCGAATTAAGGCTAATCATGGTAGGTTTTTCCTCTTAAGGACGTTTGCTTGTAGTTTCGCATACAGAGAGGGAGAAAAATATACGTATTATCAGCGCGCGTCCTGCAACCGCGCATGAAAGGAGACGACATGAAAACTAAAACAGAAAAAGCTCGGGATGAATTACGGCCAGAATACGATTTTGATTATTCAAAGACTGTCCGAGGGAAATATTACAGGCGGTTAATCGAAGAAGGGGCGAACGTAATCGTCCTTGACCCTGATTTAACCAAATCTTTCAGCGATTCAGTAGCGGTAAATGAAGCGTTGAGATCCCTACTTGACTTGACTAAATTGACACAACGCCTAACCAATCGTTAGACAAACCTTGTTTTATCGCTAATTTTTTGTTATCATAATTCAAAGTTGTAGTATGGAGGTGTCAAATGCATAATGAGTTTAATGCCATTGTTGAGAAGGATGGCGAATGGTTTATAGCGTATTGCCCTGAAATTTCTGGTGCCAATGGTCAGGGGCGAACAAAAGAGGAATGTCTTCAAAGCCTCTCTGATGCTATCCAGTTGATTTTGGAAGACCGCAGAGAGGATGTGCTTCGAGGGATTCCTGCAGATGCCACCCAAGAAATGGTTAGTGTTGGATGAAACGTGAAGCGTTATTGAAACACTTGCGTCGACATGGTTGTTACCTTAAAAGGGAAGGAAATTCTCATTCCTTTTGCGAAGCTAAGTTCATGATTAAAAGAGGAAGGTGATAAAAATGTTGACAAAAATATTAGTATTTAGTTGGTGTTTGTTGTGGATAGGATTGACAGTGAAATATGCGGAAGGAGGGAATATAAGAGATAGGATAAGAGAAAGAGTAAGGGAAAGGGTGAAAGAAAGGATAGTAAAGAAAGCTTCAAACACTCCTTCTTATCCTGTAATTGAGGGAGAATTCTCTTCCTACAATAAATCTCAATATGGAGCAGGCGATTACCGCAGATATATAGAAACGGATGGCAGAAGACGATTTTACGACCTGCACATTCCTGAGAAGTACAATAAGGAAAATGCTATGCCGGTAGTTTTAGTCTATCATGGTGGAGGTGGAAACCCGGTTCAACAGCGTGGTGACTCACAAATGGATAAAGTTAGTAATACTTATAACTTTATCGTTGTTTATCCTGCCGGAACAGGGGAATCTGAGGATAAGATGCTTACCTATAATGCGGGAGTCTGTTGCGGTTATGCAAAAAAGAATAAGATAGATGATGTGGGTTTTACAAAAGCATTGTTGGATGACCTTGAAACACTTTTCCATATTGATAAAAAACGAATATATGCCACTGGTTTCTCAAATGGAGCATTTATGTGTTATCGACTTGCTATGGAACTTTCCGATAGGATTGCTGCTTTTGCACCTGTCAGTGGAGTTTTGGGGGTAGAACCTTCTATCGGTACATCAACTAGGCCCATTTCGATTATTCACTTTCATGGAAAAGCAGACCCAAATGTTGTCTACAAAGGTGGTGTTGGTCCAAGGGCATTTGAAAAGATTTCACGCCGAAGTGTAGAAGAAACTATTCAGTTTTGGACTGCTCACAATGGATGTCCCAAAGAATCTGTGAAAGGACCTCGGAAAGGGAATGCCATCTGTACCATTTATGGTCCTGGTAGGGAAGGTTCAGAGGTGATTTTGTGGACACTGGAGGATGGTGGTCACACATGGCCGGGTGGTAAATCATCATTGCCGGAGCGACAGGTAGGAAAACTCAACATGGATATTATTGCTTCTGAGTTGATGTGGCAATTTTTCGAAAAGCATCCTATGCAATAAAAAAGAGAGTAAAAAGAGAGTAAACAGTTTACGCAACTCCTTTAATATCAAGCGATAACAAATAAAATGTTTTTGGAGACATGTATTGCCTAACCAATCGCTGCACCTGACCGCCAACAGTCTGTGGTTTTTCAAAGTTCTGTGCCCTATTAGAGTTTAGTGGTTTTCCAAAGTCTGTGCCCATACTGTTGGCGGCAGGTGAGCTCAATCGTTAGATGGTAAGTAAATAAAAGGAGGGAAAGCGATGCTTTACAAACTCCCAGTGATACTTTCACCACAACAGGAAGGTGGATATACGGTGACCTCCCCGCTGTTACCAGAATTGGTTACGGAGGGAGATACTATCGAGGAGGCATTGATTAACGTTCGTGACGCGTTCACAGCCGTGGTTGAAGCCTATCAAGAACTAGGTCGGTTGCTACCTGTGAATACGAAGCTGACAGATGCCAATAGCCCTGTGTGGTTAGAGACGGTGGTTACTACTCCATGATCTATCGCGAAGTAACTCGTAAGTTTATTGTCTTGGGTTGCTACGAATTGCCTCGGCGAAGTGGTGGATCTCATCGTAAGTGGTTCAACCCAAATACACAACGAGTCACCTCCTTACCTGACTGGGGCGGTCGTGATCTGAAGTTAGGGACCATCCGAGCGGCTGTTCGACAATTGGGTATAGATTGGTATAGTTTTGAAAATGCCTGAGCTGTGACTTGATATAGAGTCCGTTTAACAACTTGTGAGGCGAAAAGTATTAGTAGGGTCAACCCGGAAAAGTATTATTAGGGTCAAACCGTGAATGTGGAATGCACAATAATTCGGTGAGGCAGAGGAAAAGGAAAAGACAGCGAATCAGAGCTTTTGTCTAACCCTGCGTTGCAGTTGACGGCGGGGGACTGTGCCGTGGTCAGAGTTTTGTGGTCTCTCAAAGTTTTATCTTGCTATCAAACTTTTGTGGTAATCCTCCCCGCCGCCGCTGAACTCAATCGTTAGACTTAATGAAGTAATGTATGTGTTGCTTATGAAAAAAGGAGCGGATTTATTGGGAAATGTTAGTCGCTGGAGAATCAGAGAGCAGATTGAAAAAAATCATGGGTTTGCACAAGAATGTTACCAGAAGATTGACGCTTTTCTTGAGTATATTGGCGAATTAAAATCTTCTGCGCTATCAATAGTTAATGTTGACTACGATATTTTCTATAAATCGGTTGAGATTGGGAAAGAGTATGGATTGATTACACGAGATGCAATTCATTCAGCTACTTGTAAAACATTCAATATTTCTCATATAGCTACAAATGATGAGCACTTTGATAAAGTTGAGTTTTTAAGTGTTTGGAAACCTATTGTAGCTTAATCGGTTGGAATGGATACCCTGGTTTAATTACTATCCATCTTCAATGAGATTTCGGAGTTTATAAAATAAAGGATAAGGTTGGGAGAAAGAGAAAATCTATGAGAAAAGGGAATTATTGTGGCGTCAGACGACACTCTAATGTAAGTCTTCTGTGTGGCAGGTCTTAAGAAAAATAAGTATAATAGGAAGATGAAATTTATTAGCATTTTTTTGAGGAGGGAAAGAAATGTTATATTTAAAGAGTTTGGTTTCTATTTTAATATCCTCTGTTGTACTCTCTGCTTTACTTTCAAAACCATCATTTGCAAATCTTACCATAGCAACTGGTTCAGAAGGTGGGAATTATTATCCTGTTGGGAAAAAGATTGCTGAAATTTTAAACCAAAATGCTCAAGGCTTATCAGTTGATGTAAAAACCACCCATGGTTCTGTCGAGAACCTAAAATTATTAGCGGATGGTAAATGTGAATTGGCAATAGTTCAAAGTGACATCCTCTATCAATCATATTTTGCTAAAAAAGGGACATTACTTGATCAAGGTTTGGAAATTCAAAAGAGTAAAGATGTAAAAGGTATTATTGCATTATTTCCAGAATATATCCAGATTGTTATTAGAAAAGGAACTTCTAATATTAAGAATATAATAGATTTGGCTGGACTCAGAGTTTCATTAGGAAAAGGAGGAAGTGGGACATATAAAAATGCTATTCAATTATTAGAAACTGCTGGGTTAAGTATTAATGATATACATGGTGTTACCAAGTATGGCCCTGAAGAGTCGGTTGATAGGGTTATTGATGGAGAGCTCGATGCAGCATTTCTTACTTGTGGGTCTATAATAGTAAATGAAGAAAAATACCGTAATAAGATAAAATTATTATCGTTTAAGAAATCCATCCTTGATAAAACAATTAAAGAATTCCCTTATTATAGCCAAACAAGTGTAGAAGTAGAAAAGACAACTTATAGACCTCGAGTTCCTTTTGTTCGAGCCGTGCTTGTATCTAAAAATATAACGAAAGAACAGGCATATGCCATTACAAGAACTCTCTTTGAAAATTGGAAAGGATTACTTCAGATTAATGCTAAAAGGCATACCTACATAGAATTTTTTAGGGATAAAGCATTAGCAAGAAAAATAACTATTCCTCTACATCCTGGTGCAGAAAAGTTTTATATTGAAAAAGGGCTTATATATACAAACCGGAATTATTACACCCTTTTCTTTATTTTCCTTTTTATTGGTTTAATTGTTATTTTTAGAAAGATTATAGGTCAAAGATTGGAGAAATTGGTAGCCTCTAACCGTTTTCTGGAGAGAAGTTTAGCTATTCTTGATAGCATAACTTCTAAAAAAACTGCTATGGTAGTGTGGGGAATTACCTTTATCTTCTCAATGGATATCTTATTAATAAAACAAATGGAGGCGTCATATTCTTTTTACCATGATATACCAACTCCCTTTGAAAACTTGTCCTTTGGAGATACATTACTATGGCTTTTGATCTACGCCAGTACGGGATATACCCAGGGAATTTTTCCGGTAAGTAATTTGGGGAAAATCTGTTCTATCATTATACCTTTTTTTGGGAATAGGAGGTATCCTTGTTGGAATAATTATGTTTACCAACAGACAATTCCACAATCGAGACTTGGAAAAGAAAGGATTGAGAGTAAGGTATCTAAAAAATCATATTATTATTTGTGGATGGAATACGAGGGTTCCAGGTATTATTCGGGATTTAACAGGTCCTTATGTTCCTGAGAGAAAAAGAATCATAGTCATTGCAGAAATGGATGACGAGTATCCTCTACAAGATTATAAATTTAATCCTAATTATGTATTTTATTGCCGGGGGGAAAGCTCATCTCTTGAAATCTTAAAAAAGGCTCACTTACAAAATGCTGACAAAGTCCTTGTTATGGCAGGTCAAAAAAAACTGGCAAGTGAGAATATAAGAAGTGTATTAACTACTCTTGCGGTGAAAAATTTTTATAAGGACATTGTTAAGGATAAAGGAAATGGTAAAAAAATTTCTGTCTTTGCAGAACTTATTTTTGAAAAAAACAAGAGGCTCTTCGATTTGTCTCAGATAGATAAGTTGGTATCTTTAGATGTAATTAGAGAAAAATTTGCTACTGAGGCGTGTATTAATAAAGGAGTAACAGATTTATTATTAGACCTTTTAACCCATAACGAAAGAGATAACCTCTACTCAATATTTGTTAAAGACTTGAAAGAACCTATACGAGAAGAAATTTTAGGAAAGACTTTTTCTGATATCCTTGTCCCTTTAAGAAAGAAGAATATTCTTCTTTTAGCAATATACAAACATATAGATATTAAACACGGAAGTATAGAGACCTCTTTTCGAAAAGATAGTCCCTATATCATCAATCCTACAAATGAGGAGAGAGATTATAAGGTTGATTTGAATGATAAATTGATTTATATTGCAGAGACAAAAAATGCTATTCAAAAGAGGTGATAATATGGAAAAATATCTCATATTGGGAGGGGACAAGACAGCGAGGGGAATTGTGGATACACTTCTTTCGTTAAAAAAGGAAGTTATCGTTGTTGATCCAGATTTTAAAGATGATGAAATAAAAAGTGAGAATTTAAAGGTTTATAACAAAGAGATAACCGATTTTAAGGAAGATAGAAATATTTTCTGTGGAGTTACAACGGTTATAATCTTAGTTGGAAAAAGAATTGTGAATGATGTAGATGAAAAAACATCACTACTGTTAGGGAATAGAAGAGTTATTGAAGATATTGATGCAAAGACAATAATAAAGGTAATGCAAGTTAGAGAAATTTTTGAGAGATTCTATCCCAATCACACTGTTCGTATAATTGCAGAGATGATTGCGAAAGAAAATGAAAAGTTGTTTATAGATGCAGGAGTTGATGAGATTATTCCTACAGATATGTTAATTGAAAAGATAATGGTTCAGATGGTCTTTAATGAAGGTATAGTAAGTAATTTAATATTAACACTTTTAACGAGAAATGATAAAGCATATTTAACTACAGTTACTGTATCTAAAGATTCAGAATATAAAGACTTTATAGGAAAAACTTACGATGGTTTACTACTTCCGTTATTAGATAAAGGTATGCAACTTATTGCTATTGAGAAAACAAGTAATAAAGACAGTAATGAGCGAACTTCCATTCATATAATGGATAGAATTATTATCAATCCAGTTGAATCTTCAGAAAAGAATTATTCTCTTCGTGATAACGATCGGTTAATAGTATTAAAAGAGAAAGGTTAACACTTAACACCTAAGATAGTAACTAAATTTTTGCGTTTTTCGCTAACACTTTGTATTTCAATCTCTTGTGTAAATAAGGGGAAATGGGAAAAGAAGTATTTTTCTCTAAGGAGGCGAGATTGGAGTTCAGACCTCGAATTGAGAATTAACTATCAAAAAGAAGAGAAAAAAGACGGCAAAGTGCAGCTTTTTCTAACCAGTCGCTGCACCTGACTGCGAGGGGCTGTGGCGTGATTGAGATAGTTTTGTAGTTTACCAGGGTTTTATCTTGCTTATGAAAGTTTAGTGGTAATTCCCCCTCGCAGCAGGTGAGCTCTATCGTTAGACATTTTAAAAGTATATTCTTTTGACTTCAAACAGTAAAGAATGTTAAAATTGCTTCATTCTACTTTATAAAAATACCAGTGTTAATCATGGCAAAAAAGGAGGTGAAGCTTCTCTTAAATTTTGATACCAAACACTGTTTGATATAAATAAGATAAAAAGTAAAGAGGGTTGGACCTATTAACTCCAGTAAAATCAAGGGGTTATAATAGTAAGAAGGTAGATTTTAGGGGTGTTTAGGAGGTGAGGTAGGTATATGTAACATATTATAAACATTGGGGTTAGGTTT
>JBFLXS010000179.1 GCA_040755795.1 bacterium
CACTGCTGTCAGCCTTTAGTAATATTCGAGCGTGGGCTATTTTTCGAGCTGCCCCCTTTCCTGAAGAAATTAGTTTCTGCAACATTTGTCGTTCTTCGTCCGTTAATTCAACTATATACTTTTTTTTTCATTTTGGTTCCTCCTTGCCTCAAGAGTTTATATTATTATTATCGGCAAGAATGACCAAAATCTTAATCAAATCATTGGCGACAGAGCACTAGCTAAATTAGGCGATAAAAGAGCAGTTAGACCATTAGAAGAAGCATTATCTGACCCCAAAAATGAAGATATTAAAAAGGATATTGCACTACATTTAAAAGCACTACAGTATAAAATACTTACTGGAAAAGATTACCAGTATTAAATTTTATAAGAAGGGATGTATTATGTTTAAAAGAATGTTTTTAATTGGAGTAATGGGGATATTGATTTCAACAAGTAGTTTGGTTTTTAGTGAAGAAGAAAAGAGAATCTTGCCTGGATGTGAGGTAGGAGACGCTGTGTTTGCCAGGATGCAGTTCTGGGGAATTCAGTTCCCTGATTGGATTGCAAGATTTGGACATGCAGGTGTGTATTACTGTAGTAGTACTCGGAAAGGAGAGGAGGCATGGAATCCTGATAAAGGAGACCTTGTTAATTCTAATATGGAATTTGCTACTATTGAGGCTGTATTCACAATAACAGAGGGAGCAAGAGTACAGATTTGCAAATTCAGTGATTCCTTCGGTGGCAGGAATTATGAAGGAGCATATAATAATGGTGGTTTGAAGGCCGGTGACCGGATAGATATTATCACCCGTGCCTTTAATCAGCTTAAAGCTATCGGCATACCGCCATTTCCAGAGACAAGGAGATGGCCAGCAATTAAAGACCCAAACCACAAGGAGGTTAAAGAGAGAGCTTTCAGTTGTGATGGGATTGTTGAGTATTGTTATGAGGTACTGTAAAATAAGGGAAAATGGGAAAAAGAGGGAAAAATGGGTAATCCCTCACTTATCGGTGGTAAAAACTAAATAGAAATTTTCTCTCGCAAAGACGCAAAGTTCGCAAAGATTATAATTTATTCCTTTGCGTCCTTTGCGACTTGGATAGAAATTTAATCTTTGTGCCTTTCGCCTACCAATAACTGACCGATTACAAAAATGGGAATTTTTTTTGTTGACTTGTCTAAAATGAAGGAGTATAATAGTAATATCATGGAATTAGTAATCAGTAAGCGGTTGTATTTAGTCTTTAGTGGATTATTGGTATTGTTGGTCTGTATGCTTTTTAGCTGTGGACAGCAAAGCAAAGAGCAAGAGGCTGCTAAGAACAAAGAAGAAAAAACTACGGGCTTAGAGCTAATAGATAAAAGTAAAGAACAAAAAGTAGAGGCTAAAGAGCAACCTAAAATACAATCTAAAAAGGAAATTAATGAGACTGAATCTACACTTTCTCAAAAAGAAAAAAAGAAAATAGAAAAGAGAGCATTAGAGATTATTAATAGGATAGAGAAGTTATATGTGAATTTTTTAGAGATGATACTTAAAGAAGAGAAAGTGAAGGAAAAAGTGAAATTAGTAAAAGAATTAAAAGAAATAGATAAGGAGATATGTAGACCAATATTATTAAATGCTATTAAGGATAAGAAAAAAAACTGGATAGTTAGAAGTGTCTTTATATCCGTGTTAATAGAGGATCTAAATATAAAAGATGATGAAATAACTAACCTCTTAATAGAGATAGCAAATGACCCAAAAGAGGATATACTATTGCAAAAAGGTGTAACCGATACACTTCAGGAAGATTTTGGGATAAAACTTCCTAAAGCTAAACTTTCTGATAAGGAGATTGAGAAGAAAGTAAAAAGACTTATTAAAGAGATAAATTTGGTATGTATGTTTATGCCTAATATATATTTAGCCGTAGGGATAGCAGGGTTTTACGGGCAAGATATAGAAGAGATTGGGGGTCCTGCTATTCCTATCGTAGTAAGAGAATTTGCTAAGAGGAGAAATTGGAAGACAAGATTCTATTTAGGGAGCTTACTTGAAAGGTTGGTAGAAATCAGGGATAAAGAAGGATATTTTCTTAGACACAATACTCATACTGAATACAGCAACAATGTAGCTCAAGTTTTAGGGAAGATATTAGAGAATAAGAGGGAAAATATGTGGATAAGATTGGGAGCAGCAAAGGGGTTAATTGCAGGAGGAGATAAGGCTATTGAACCTCTGGTAAGGGTATTGAGAACTATCGAATGTGAGCCTTCTATCCCTTTAGATGATGAAAAGTCTAATCAAAAAGAGCAGATGAGGGAGAATTTCTGTGATAGTGTATTGTATTCATTAGGAAATTTATTAGAAAACTCAGAGGATAAAAGATTAATAGAAGAGGCAATAGATGCAATAAAGGATAAATTATATGATAAGAACAATTCGATTCAAAGAAGTGCTGTGAGTGCGTTGGGAGGGGGGGGTGTATTTAGTAAAAGAGCAAGAGATATATTAATAGATACTTTAAAGAATCATGAATCTGGAGATGTCAAAGCAAGAGTTCCAGGAGCTTTGGCAAATGTATATGATCATATTACAGACGAGAATGAAAAAGAGAGAATAGTGGATGCATTAATAGAGGCAGCCACTGGAGGTTCATTAGAGGTTGAAGGATTTAAGGGTATAATACCAGGTCATAGGAATATATTTGCTATTGAGATGTTAGGAGAGATAAAGGCGAAAAAAGCGGTCGAACCACTGATAGAGACGTTGAAGGATGAAAATGGATTAATCGTAGATGACGCAGCAAGAGCATTAGCAAAAATAGGTGATAAAAGGGCTGTGGAACCATTGATAGAGGCTTTTAAGAAAGAAGATGATTGGGGAACAAGACAATGCATAGCTATTTTTTCCTTAAGTAAGTTTAAAGATGAAAGAGTAATTAGATTTTTAGAAAAGGCATTATTTGAGCCAAGAAATAAGATGATTAAAGGAGAATTAGCACTTGCATTAGGTGACATTGGAGATAAAAAGACGGTTGATTTGTTAATAGAAGTATTGGATGATGCAATAAAGGATAAGGATGAAATGGTAACATATGGTTGTTCTTTTGCCCTATGTAAAATAGGGGATAAAAAGGCAATCCCATATGTAGAAAAGGCATTAAAGGAAGGAACATGGGATTATCACAAGGATTGGGTAGTAAAGGAATTAAAAAAATTAAAAGGTAACTAAAATATTAGTCTTTACCTAAAAGGAGGAGGTTATCAACATGTTTAAAAGATTATTTTTAATGGTGGTAATGGAATTATTGGTTACAGGTGTGAGTTTAAGTACTGTGTATGGTGCGGGAAGGATGTTACCTGGATGTGAGATAGGAGATGCTTTGTTTGGTCAGATAAACTTCTGGGGGATTCCGTTACCTCCTGGAATAGCAAGGTTAGGACATGCGGGGCTCTATTACTGCAGTAGCACGAGGGATGGAAGTGAGGCATGGGATCCTGAGAAGGCTGACCTTGTTAATTCTAACATGGAATTTGCTACCATTGAGGCAATATACACACTAAAGGGAGTAAAGGTACAAATTAGCAAACTTACTGATTCCTTTAGTAATCAGTTTTATTCGGGGGCATATAATAAGAGTGGTGGTCTAACAGAAGATCAGCGTAAAAGAATAGTCACCTGTGCCTTTAAGCAGCGGGATGCCAAAGCTACAGCACCATTTCCCTGGACACGAAAATGGCCAGCAATTAAAGACCCAAACCACAAGGAGGTTAAAGATAGAGCTTTCAGTTGTGATGGGATTGTTGAGTATTGTTATGAACAAGTTATTAAACCTGATGGGTTTTTTAATGAAGAAGATGAAAAAGATTGTGCCCCTAAAGTTAAAATCACAGAAATACCACAATTTGTATTTTTAGCCAAAGGTAAATTACCTAAATTTTACCCAGTCGGATTGATGAAGAAAATGACTAAAGCAACATCCCATCCACCAAAGATAATTAATTTTAAGGTAGAAAAGGATGGAAAAGAAATTAAAGAGAGAGATAGAGTAAAAGGAATGGTTAAAATAAAGACCATGGTTACAGATACAGAATTCGGGTCAGGTGTAGATAAAGTCGAGTTCTATGCCCGAGCAAATACTCTTCCTCTTCCTGACTTAATTCATATCAAAACAGAGGACAAGCCTGATGCAGATATAGGTCGGGTTTATGAATGTGATTGGAATACACCAGGAGAAGGAGTATTACCTTACAACCTGCATGTAGTAGCATATGATAGGGCAGGTAATAAGACACAGGAGTGCAAAAATTTCTGGTTTGATTCACCCTACCATGTAGAAGACCCATTTGAAGTTATCATCGACAATGAACCCCCACAGGTAGCCACCACCACTCCTTCAAATGGGGCTACGAAGATATATCTAGGTAAAAAGATCAGAGTTACTTTTTCTGAAGAAATGGCAACTGAAACGATTAATTCGGATACAATCCTGGTAAATAATAGTGCTATTGTTGGCTCGGTAACTTATGCTGAAGACCTCAGAACCGCATTCTTTATACCGGATAAACCGTTAGATATTTATACAAACTATACTGTTTTAGTTAAAAGTGGTGAATTAGGGGTAAAGGATTCTGCGGGTAATCCGATGGATTCAGATTATTCCTTCTCATTTACTACCACTGACGAATTAATTCCAGGTAAAGTTGTCGAAGTACCAGTAACCTATACCGATGAATATGGAAATGAACATCCCGTCCCTGCTGGGACTCGTGTCATGGTATCATACTGGCTAATAGGAACAGAACAGGAAGATTATATCATTGGTACCGGGAAATACCAAGGGGTAGAAGAAGATGGTAAGGTGCGGTTTAATTGGCCGGGTGGTGCCATTGAAAATCAGCGATTTAGAGTATTTTATGAATCCTGGGGTTTTCGGACAGATTGGATGACTCCTTCACCTACGCCAAACGATTCTTCAACCAGAGAATTACTCAACTCTTCACTCACCACCGAGAATTCAGCTTTTAAGACTGATACGCGGTTTACAAGTCCAAGTATCTATGTTACTACAAAACCAGACAAATGGGAATTTCATAAATTTGCCTCCTGGCTGTTCGATATTCATAAACCAGAAGGCTCAGATGTGTATGTCCCGGTTAATGGCACTGTAACTATTAATTATGATGAGGTAGTTACTATTCCCTGGTGGAGTAAGGTATATTATAATCGAACTGGTGCCTTATCTATATTTGGTGCACTTAATTCTGGTGGCTTTGACTATATGGCTAATTTGTATCCCGGGATGAAGGTAGTAGATGAAGCATCATGGTGGGAGAATATCAACTATTCTCCAGAAGGTATTACCTGCTACGGCACGAATACAAAAGGTATATGGAAGATATTAGTCAACGGTATTAAAAAGGACGAATGGAGTGATGATAAAATATTATCTGCATTTGGTAATTTATTAATAAAGCGTTGGGGTGAGAATTTTTATGATTTTCAACTTAGATTAAGACCGAAATTTGGCACACGAACGGATGTATTTCAAGCATGGTTAAATGGTTTCTCTTTCTATTATTCCTGTGTATCAAGAGGGACTGCGACTATTGAAGTAAGGGATGTAGATACAGGAATTACTAATACCTATAATTTAGAGTCATTAGGCTCTGAGACTCAAGGTTTGGATAATGGAGCAGCAGTAGCCGCCGCGTTATGGAAGATGAAAGACCCATATCATATCTGGAAGGCAATATACAATAATATCATCATACCAGCACACCCCGGCTCCAATGTTCAGGATTTCTGGCGGGAATTAGGGACTCAAAGCTATATTCCCATGCCAGAACAATTCTGGTTGATGCATGGGCTGAAACCAAAAATTGAATTTGCTACATCGACCAATACCCCAAATCCCAGATTATTCTGGGATAGAAATGGTATTTTAGATAATACTATCGCGGTTACCTATACCTTAGAAATAGCCACAGATACTACATTTGAAAATATATTATTTAGCAAACACCAAATCACTGAGGAAAATTATCACCTCACAGATATAAACCTTGAAGATGGAATTTACTACTGGCGAGTTCGGGTAGAAGATGAGTATTTACCTGGTAATTTACAAAATGCCTTAATTGACCTTTACTCGCCAACAGGTAATTTTGAAATTCATCTGTCCAAACAAGCAGGGATAACTGTGATAAATGACCCCAATACCCAGGGAATACCTTCAGATGTAATAGTAGGTATTTATGATAAAGAGGGAAGTATTTATACTGGTGCCTACTGGATAGAATATGACCAGATAAATCGGACAAAGACATTAGATCTAAAATATACACCGATTACGGTACACTTTGAGGCACAAGGTAGTGGTAAAAATAAAAGTAGTATTACATTACCACCTGACTATACCTTTGAAGATGGTAGTTGTGTCCATATATTTGAAAATGGTATAACATTTAATGAGCCTGGAAGTTATACAATAAGCATCTCATTAAGTGGTGAGGGGATAAATATACCTGCGGCATCGCATGGAGGAATTCAGGTCGCACCAAAAGGCATAGTCCCTGACCATTTCCATGTAGTAGATATCCTTGACCCGATAGAAGAAGGAGGGACTTCAAATGTTTCTGTAGTCGTTCATGATGCAAATTGTAATTTAGTCATTGGCTATACAGGTGATGTTTACTTTACTTCTACTGACCCACTATCAATTTTGCCTCAAACCTATACATTTACTGCCTCAGATTATGGCGTGCGGACATTTGTAGATGGAGTAGTATTAAAGACATCAGGTTCTCAGACAGTCTTTGCCACAGATGTAGATAATCCACAAATTATTGGTTCTCAGAGTGTATTTGTTGGCACACCAACAACCAATCCGAGGATATTTATTCAGCCTACAGCAGGAACAGTAGGGATAGGAGTGAGTGTTACCGGTGTTGACTTCCCTGTAAATGAAGTAGTGGCGATAGATTTTGGGATAACAGCATCAATCGTGGTGACTACAACTGACGGATTAGGGCAATTTAATGCAAGTTTTGTGGTAGATACTCAAGCAGGCTGCGGAAGCATTACGGTAGTGGCTAGAAGTAAGGATTGCGTTGTGTCCGATTGGTTCAGAATGCTTGGTCGGATAACTTTAGTTAGTCCACAGCAAGGCACTATTGGGACAGTGATAAGTGTTAGTGGTGATGGATTTGCGGCAAAAGAGCGGATAGAGATAGATTTTGGAACTAATCCGACGATAACAGTAACCTGGAGTGATAATGCCGGTAGGTTCTGGGCAGTATTTACTGCAGATACCCAACCGGGTTGTGGCACAATCACCGTCAGTGCCAAAGGCAAAGATTGTGTGGCATACAGCTGGTTCAGGATGCTTGGACGAATAACCCTGGTTAGTCCACAGCAAGGTACAGTTGGGACAATAGTAGCTGTTGGTGGTGATGGATTTGCGGCAAAAGAGCGGATAGAGATAGATTTTGGAACTAATCCGACGATAACAGTAACCTGGAGTGATAATGCCGGTAGGTTCTGGGCAGTATTTACTGCGGATACCCAAGCGGGATGTGGCACAATCACCGTTAGTGCCAAAGGCAAAGATTGTGTGGCATACAGCTGGTTCAGGATGCTTGGTCGGATAACTTTAGTTAGTCCACAGCAAGGCACTATTGGGACAGTGATAAGTGT
>JBFLXS010000180.1 GCA_040755795.1 bacterium
TACTCATTAACATATTTAAATTTCAAAGATCTCGATGTGTCATAAGGCATTCCTTTTAGTATGCCCTCTTTTCATAACTACTATTTATTTCTTTTATCTTGACTTATTCTAAATAGTTGGCTTTTTTTATACAACAAGACCTGCAAGTCCTACAAAATAAATAAGCAGGGCTATCAATCCAAACTTAATGACTAAATAAATGAAGTTGATCCCAATGATTTGATAAAGTTCATCGTACTTAGTTCTCAATGAATAGTATCCAAACGTCACAAAAACAAATAATACCGACGGAAGTGCCGTATACCCTGTATTTCGAAGATAGGGTCCAAAAGTAATGTACGTAAATAAAAAGATGGAGATCCATGAGATGATGGCATAAGTCTTTAATTCAATCTTCGATGCTTCCGTATTCATTGAAAATAATACTAAGTAAAATAAAGTTGAGATTATGGAGTATATGATGACAGCTAGAACATTATAACCGTATAAGAATGACACCACTGCAACTGTGATATCGAGGATTAATGTTAAGTAGATAAAAAGTCTAATGTGCAAAGTGGTATGTGGTCCCATTTCAATCTCCCCCAATAAAAAGCGATCCTATGTTTGATTATAACATGAACAATACCTAGTCAATTAAAACGGTTAAACTAATCTCGAAATTAGTGTGTATATATGTCAATAGATTAAATATAAAGATGGATGATGATGCATGTAGTTGATTAAGTATGATTTATGTTAGTAAAAAAGCCCTTCGCACGGGTTGAGAAGAGCGTTTCTAATGATATATCTGACTCGTCGTTTAAAATAATCCGTGATTGATCCCTCATGTCTTTAATCTAATTGAAGTTTCGATTAAGTGACTATGTTTTTTAACTTATGTTGTCTCACCCTTATTAATATTTTGGAGGAAGTAAAAAGAGCGATATACGTTATGCCTAATATAATGGGAAAAAACAAGAACATGCCATCTGTCATACGCCAATTTTCTCCAAAAAAAGCATTGTATAAGACAAAAGCGTAATAGATCTGTGCTCCAAACCAAATCACATAAAAGGCAACATAAGCCCCCTTAACCTTCATCCATCTAAAAACTAATCCCGCCCCAAGTGCAATCAAACTTGCATAAAATACAATATGCAGGGGTAAATTGTAAAAATGAATGAACTCTGCTGGATTGACATGTGTTGGGTCATAATAAAAGAATAAATCTCCGCCTGATAAAAATACATAAATATAGATAGCGATGGTGATAATTTCAAAGGGTAATAATCGCAGTTTGAAAATTTCTTTTAAAGGTAGTTTATCTCCCTTGATTTCAGACAAACTAAGACCTAGGAAAAGCATATATCCGAATAAGTTAAGACTACCGACAATGAGCCCTGAATTAAAAATATAAACGACGACACCGTAGATGAGTCCAAAGATAAGCATAAAGGACAGAGCTAAGATAGGTGTTTGAAGTTTTTTAATATCCTTAAACATGAGCAATCCCGAAAGTACTATCATGACCCCAAATAAGATCACTTCAAACTGACTAAAATAATAGTGATGTCCAACTTCATAAAATGAGAAAGGGAAGATAAAAGTGGTCAAAATCATTCCTGCAAAACCAATCCAGGTTTTAGGATGGTTTTGTATGTGCATATATATGTGCCATCGTTGAATTGAAATAGTAATCAATAACATCGCAATTAAGAAAAAGATATAGACGATATGTAAGATCATACCAATCTCAGGATTTAAAAATAGCGGTGATGCGATGATGGGGACAAGATAACTCAAATTGATAGCTAATGCAATAAAACTAATGACGATATGGCTGATTAGTTTTCGATCGATGAGGTGAAGTGTAAATACAACCACAGGTAAGCCCATCATCATAGAGAGTACGAAAATACTTGTCATTTGCATTTCAAAGGGAATGATCTCTCTCCACTCTGGTAAAGAATTATCGAGAATCCCATATTCAAGTACGTAAATATCTGCGGTGATATAAGGAACGAAAGCGATTGTAATCGATAACCCCAATAAAATCACATACATGAGATAAAGACTTATCTCTTTGACCTTATAGTTGGATTGATTTTCATATGGTGTTGTTTTGTAAGGATCTAACAAATCATCAACTTTGACACCGTAAAGTGCAGATAGTTCTTTCAACATATCCATATTAGGTTCACTCAAATCAAGCTCCCATTTTGAAATAGTCTGTGGTGTGACATTCATTATGTCTGCAACATCTTTTTGTGTGAGCTTAGCGTTCATGCGCAATTTCTTTAATCGTTCACCAATCATTATTATTCCCCCCTCAAGGTTATTTGTCATACTCATTATAGTGCTAAAATAAAGGTTACTCAATCACATTTTCGTTGAACGACTCAATGAATGGTTGAGTGAAGAATGAATGACCTAAATATATGATGATTCAACTAAAACAAATCACTTATGTTGGTGTTAACATGATTTAGGTGACTCTATTCAACTTGAAATTCTTTTTACTTCCTTATGTATTTATTCATGTTAAAGGTTTATATGGGATTAAGCAAGTATTCATCTATCAATATAAAAAAGTTCAAATTGAACTTTTTTATATTGATAATTCTGTGTAGATTCACACACTCAACAGAAAAGATTCATTTAAGTCATTTCTTCTAAATCTATTTCCATGATGGTCTTGTGTAATATGAATTGCTGCCTTCATATGTTTCAATGCCTGACAAGCCACGATATGTAACCACATAATGAATATATGTATATCCTTCAAAATTGCTCGGTACTTCATCTACTTCGAGACTTTGAAATTGAGTATTATCATATACATCAGGAAACTCAGTTAAAGTATATTCCAAAATGGGTGTTCCATTTTCTATGGTACGGACTTCAAAATCAATCGAAATGATATCGACATTATAGTCGCTTAGTCTAAAACGGAATACACCATTTGAATAACCAAAAATCTCAAATATATTAAAGATATTATAATCCAAATGTTTCGTACATAAAACTTGATCAATCTCATCAATATAGATTTGAATGGCATCATAGTTTTCTAGGTAGATATTATCAATTTCAATAGAGTTCGCATCGGGATGAATCGCCAACCGGACATCCTTACCATATATTCCGATTTCAGTCGTTACATGCTCACCACTAAACAACACATTTCCGTTATCTATAAGTTCGTAAAATATGGTCGTTTTTGTCTCACCAATTTCATAATCTATAATATTAGCCCATAATCCGGGATATGAATGTTCAATTTGAGATGTCATTCCCGTTATAGTCGATGTTACAGTTCGGCTTCCAAAATATACATAATCATAAGTATCAACGCCATCTGTACCTTTATAATAAAAGTGAATCTCAAATTCTACATCTGGAGGTAAATCTTCAAACAATATAGTGTCTAGAACAATCGTGTCATTGACATACATATCATCTGTAAATATGATCTCTTTTGTTTGATATACCACATCAAATGGACGATAATATAACTCCATATATATGCCTTCATATAAACGCGCTGAATCTGTAAATAAGTAATCCATTAAGATATAGGGACGATCAGGCTCTATTTTCTCGATATATTTCTCATCATTAGTGAAATATCTGGTGGTCAAATGTCCACCTTCTGGATAGATACGGCTATTTGCATTCTCATCATCTACAGTAATCCATGCTAGGACATCCATTGTGCTCGTTGGATTAAGATCTTTTGAATTGACAAGGCCAAAGACAATCTCTAAATCAGGATTGTAGAATTCGCAATGATGAAATGATTTATGATAAGATTCCATTTTAAAACTGATTTGTGACTCAGTTGTTGTAGTCCCTCTCATCCTTTTTATAATCCAATAATTGGTTGATATATAATCCGCATCCGAAATATCTATCGTAAAGCATAATTTTTTAGTGAATGGATGATATTCTAAATCGGTTATTTGGATTTCAGCATATTTTTCAGGTAAGATGTTATTTCCATCATGACTCCACGAGGTATAGGTTAAACCTCCATCATTAATTATTGTATATTCACTAGGTGTGCCATTTGAACAGCTTATTAATATAAACATAGTTATGAATATCATAATATAAAGTATCTTTTTCATAAATTTTCCCCTATAAATTAGTCCTTAAAAGGACTATGAATTAGTCTCGTTTGAATTCTTAATTAAATTATAACATATAGTGTTTGAGCGGTATAGATTTAATATAAGCATTTACCTCTTTGATTATAATGCTAAACCTTTCATGGCACATGAAATCAAATTTTGTTACTTTAATTATATGGGTTTGAGGGCTCAACAAAGATAAAAAGCCCTTTCCACGGATGAGAAGAGCGTTTCATAATAATATTGGTGACCCGTACTGATTCACGATTTTTCCCGAGTTTTCAATTGATGCTTAGTTAAACTGTCAAATTTACTTATAAATGTCTCTCCGATGACCTGCATCAACAACCAAGATGATTAATCGATCATCAAAAATATGAGCAAGTAATCTATAATCTCCAACCCTATATCTCCATATACCTTTTTTGTCAGCAATCAATCCTTTTCCATGAATTCTTGGATTTTCACAGTTTTCCAAATTTTTAGATATCCACGCAAAAATCATCGTTGCTATTTGCTTGTCCATTTTTTTAAAGGTCTTTAGTGCGTTTTCGCTCAATTCAACTCGATACATTATTCAATACCAAGGATAGACTTAGCTTCTTCTATGGTGTATGTTCTAGAGTTTTGTTCGTATGCTTTAAATGCTTTTTCGTACAGAAAAATATCGAACTCGTCTTCGATTTTTTCTAAGATTGCTTTTCGTATCACTTCTGAAACAGTTGTTCCATTAAGCTCCGCATATTTCTTTATAAGCTCTAACTCTTTATCGTTCATTCTAATCGATATAGACATATCACCATCTCCTCTGTAATACATTGTACTACATATTAATAAAAAACGCAATACATTGCAATACATTCTAATTATCTTGTATGTTTTCTTGTATGTTTTTAATTGAATAGAGCAACTATACCTATGATAATCACAAGTGGAATTAAAAATAAAATGATTGTCCCTAAAAAAGTAAATATATTTCTTTTTTCTATAGAGTCAATGCTTTCTTCATGATCTGATTTAATACTCAATTGATATCTATCACCAAGAAACCATTTCTTCTGTCTATGTAGTCTTATCTTAATCTGTTCATCTTGCTGCACATCTATTATTAATTTGCATACAGCAAATCTCCCCCATCTTCTTAAAAGATATGCAGATTCTGTTGCATAGCCAAAAAAGCCAAAAGCCATCAGTATAGCTCCAAATAAAAAGTACTTATTGTTTAAAATGTGATATTGCTCAACTTTGATTTCATGCAACCCAGTTTCTATCAATAACGTTTCAGATTCTAGTTTTTTATCGTCAACAAAAATGATAAGTTTTTCGTTGAACTCATCTACATCCTTTAAGTAGTTAAAAAGCAGTTTATACATTCCCGACCCGCCTATTGTTCATAGTGATTATTCTATAGTTCTATTCTATCATCATTATTAATTATCTTCTGTCTACTTTTAAAAACACACAAAACTTAAATCAACATAAGTTGACTTTTTTTACTAAAATCGGGAACTTGTTATAGACCTTCAAGAAACGATCTAAAATTTGCTTATGTGCTCATAAGTTTTAAGGGATTCACTCAATTTGAACAAATTCTATTGGATTCTGAATTTTTACCAAAAACCGCCTTATATGTAGTTTGAATAACACACCTAGATGTCTATAAAAAAAGCACTTCCCACGGGTGAGAAGAGCGTTTCATACTATTATTGGTGACCCATACTGGCTCACGAATTTTGCCGAGTGAATCACGTTAGTCTAGCAAAAAAATCTTGATTTGTGTAGGATTAGACATAGTGTTTTCCAAAAAAAGTCATCAGTCTTCGCCTTGGGTTCTATTTATCACAATATCAAAATCACAAAATATTATCTAAAATAGTTGATATATTGCATAAAAAATTCGTAATTTTCATCGTAAGTTTTGTCGAGGTTATGATTGATTAACTCATTTTGATACAATATCGGTCCTTGTTGAAACTTATTTTCAAAATAATCTTTACTATAACCAGAGGATAATCCAAAGATATCTAGGGTGATTATTTCATTTAATATTTGAACTTCTGGATCGAACTCAGTATGATATTCAAAATATGGATATTCACTATGTTCATACTCTATTGATGAGTGATAATCCTCTGATAGTAAATCATCTCCATAATATAGTTGATAAGTATTAGTTTCATTTGGTATATCAATCTCTGTCAACTTATCCCAACCCAGAATTTCAAGTAGATTTATTTTGAAATGAATTGGAGAGTAACTCACAAGATTTGTATTTCGAATATATTCATAATAAGCATCTGTCATATATTCACCCTCACTCTTCCTAACATCATATCTTTCACCTGTAAGGCCATTAAAGATTGTTCCATGGTGGTTATTTTTTGACAAATCTATTCGTATAAAAGCCTCGACATTACTAAATTCAAAACTGTTTTGATCATCATTAAATTCAGTATATATATATTCTAATGATCCATCTTCTGTACTATTATTATTACAACTGTTACAAATATATGTTTCTTCACTTACTCCAAAAATTAATTTCGTATATGACATTCTTGTATATGATGTTTCATCGATATTTGAGAAATGTAATGTCATCTCCATAACATCATCTAGATTTTCATCAACATAAAAATGAAATGTATAATGGAATAATGTTGTTTGATTGACAGTATAATAAAAATCAAAATATAACTCTTCATCCTCCATAAAAAACTGTAAACCATCTTTTACTGTATTTCCATCATATGTTTCTGAAACAGTAAAATATCTTTTTCCTTCTTCAATCTCATCATAAGAGTTTTCAATACTTGTTTTAGAAAAACGCATGTCATCTAAATAGTATAAATTTGAATCATACATAAATTGACGATCATCACTTAATGTGTAATTATAAAATTCATGTTTATATATGTCCTCTTTACTAAACAGTTGGGCATTTACGTAACTGTCCTCATACCAAATAACCTCTCTTGATGATCTTGGATAAAAAGTATGTAATTGATTGCTCGCTAAAGAAAGTTTTTTCGAAAACATTTGATAAAATTCATCAAAGGAATCGTCTTTGGTATTTTCGAAGTATTCATTTTCAAGATGTTTATTCGAGCATCCTGATAAACTTATTCCCACTAAAATAGTAAAAATTAATATGATTATTTTTTTCATAATCTCCCCCTAAATAAGGACAGTCTTTAATAGAGGACTGTCCATTTTCCTTCTTGCGTTTTATTATTTGTATTGTAACATAAATCTAAATAAATGATGTCTCCTATTGGGAAAAATGAAAAATGTCTATGGATCTTAATAGACTTAACGTTTTGATAGAAACAAAAAGCCTATCACATTCTATGATAGACTTGCTCGGTTAACTATGGTGACCCGTACGGGATTCGAACCCGTGAATGCATGCGTGAAAGGCATGTGAGTTAACCGTTTCTCCAACGGGCCAAAAAAAATGGCGGAGCAAGAGGGATTTGAACCCTCGCGCCGGTTTCCCAG
>JBFLXS010000181.1 GCA_040755795.1 bacterium
CTTTGCGCTCTTTGCGGTTAAATCTTTATACCTTTAAAAAACTTGAACATCGAGTATTAGTTTCTATTAATTTCAATTTTTTTAATAATATCTCCCTATCTCCTTAATCTCCACATCTCCTTTTGTTACACCACCTGAACGCTTAGATTACTTATCTAATAATCGCCATCTTACCGATACATTTTTCCCCTTGTGGATTGGTAATGAGGTAGATGTAGATGCCGCTGGCTATCTTCTGACCGCTATCGTTATCTGCACGCCATATCTTTTGTCCCTTATCTCCCGGGACTACCTCTAATGTTCTGATTAATTCTCCTGATATATCGTATATTTTAATCGTGGCATACCTGGTCAATCTTCGAGTTAAGTCATTTTTGGCGCCAAAGGTAATGTGTGTATGTCCTAAATCGCTATTTGGCTTGAATGGATTAGGATAAACAGAGACCTTCCCCAATGTCTCCGGAGCAACAGATGTGCCAATAGGAATGAAGATTGCAAGGGAATTAGCCTGGCCATAGACTACATTTCGGGTAGTATCCACACCTGAATTATCAGTTATCCACCAGTTATTATCGCGGAAGATATGTAACCTCAAACTATCTTCATCTATTGCTGTTCCATCTACAACACCATCCTGGTCAGCATCTAAATATGGGATTTCAAGATATACGGATAAACTACCTGTGAGTAAATTCCCCGCCGTGCCATACATAGTAATTTCACAAATAGAGGTGGCAAGTCCATTTTCTGGAATATTTACGCCCGCCGGGCTGGGATTAATGGTAATGTAAAAATCTTCGGTAAATGTTCCCAGTTCAACCCTTGTTATGCCAATAGCGGTGGTAAGCGTTACAGTCCCACCGGTATCTTTATTTATGAGGACTAAGAATGATGAACTTGTTCCTCTTATTTGATTCTCAAAGTAAGCAAATATCGTATCTGTTCCAGCATTTGGCGATTGCGGTATGGTAACAACCACATTTCTCGTGCTTGTGCCGTTAAATATTACCTCTTGCAGATAACCAACCTTATCTTGTAATATTACTGTGCCGTTGAAGGTATCAATTGGTGTACCATCAGCCTCACAAGCGGTAAGCGTCACCGCTACCGTTCCACCACTATAGATTGAGGTAACAGATAATGTTGCAAATCTAAAGTAAGATAATGGTGAGATAATTGTCCGGGCATCTGGTTGAGCAGGTGGTGATTCCACTTGCCAGACAGTATCCTCGGCAAGACTATAAAACGCATAGCTATTGCCATACACACCTTTAAAGTCCGCAGAAACTGCCCTTGTTCCATTTAACCAGCAGGTATACGACCCATTGTTTTCAGAGACATAAATCGTGTAGTAACTTATTGTGCCCACTGTATCCTGTCCAATCCAGCTTACCAGGAATGTTGTTGAAGTCTGATATGGCGATAAGGTATTAACTTTTGAACTCGGCACATCAAGGTCAACTACTGTTGTTGAGGTCGGTGTTTCTACTGGGTCAGCAAAATCAAAGATAATACTGGCTTTATTTCTAACTTCTGTGCCGGAAGAAAGGGTATTAGTCGCTTTGACCTTGAAACTAACATATCCTTCTCCAACAGGCGGTGTAGTATTGGGCATAAGGTTTATCCCTTTAAATTCCCATCTTATTAAACCGGTTGTCTGGTCATAACTATAAGTAAGTGAGCCACGATTGTAATTTTCTACGGTATATGTCCCTTCTCCCACACTTATTTCACCCCATTGTAATGTTGACCGGTCAAATGTTGTATCAAGATTATCTGTAATGGTAATATCTATAGCATGTGTTCCATATTCTACAGGCACATTCTCAAATCTAATCTTATAATTTAATTCACCACCACCAACAACATACCACTGTGGGCTGACTAATTTATCATTCGGGTCAACCGCACTCACTACTGGTTCAGTATCGATATCTTTATTATTCTTATAATTACTTTCAGGTGTCGTTGTTGTAATTATCACTTCATTGCGTAATTGAGTTCCCGGCTCAAGATTCCTCAGGACATTAACCTTTATCTGGCAATTACCAAAATCATCAGGTCCTAATGCAGGGATATTCCACGAGACCGTGTGATTTGTAGAATCATAACTGGCTTCAGGAGAGCTGGAGACATAGATTACTTCACGAGGTAAATAATCAACAATTCTGATATTATCGGCACGACCTGTTCCATCATTCCAGTAGGTAATATAATAAGTCTTTTCATGTCCAGGTCTTGCTCCAGTGCCCTGTTTACGAATAATCAGGTCTGCCCGTGGGTCAACAACATGTGTTCTAACGATAAAAGAATTATTCTCTGGTCTAATATCTTGTGGTAATAGAGTAATCTCAATTTTATTAGATAAAGTAGAAGAAGCCGCGACGCCACTTACTCGCCCAATTAATATAAATGTCCGATGTGTATGTTTTGGCAAATTTGTTATTTCCCACTTAACTTCTCTGCCAATAATCGTGCATGGTAACCCGCTATCATCCGCAACAAAATCTACTCCTTCAGGTAAGGTATCAATAAGATGGACATTCTTTACCTCAACATTTCCATTATTACCATAATTAATTCTATACTTAATTTTTTTACCGCTGGTGACCTTCTTCGGACCCCATTTATATACCCTTAAATCAATTATTGGAGGAACAACATGAGTTGTCCAGGTGCTCTGATTATCACTCAGGTTTTCCTCATTGGTAATAGAGGTAATTTCAATTAAATTAGTCAGCGAAGATGAGCCTTGTATTTCCGGGCGGACATCAGCAATTAATCTAAATCTGCCGCCACCACCACTCGCTAATGTTCCCACCAACCAGGTAAGCCTATTTCCTGTAATAATCAATGGAAATCCACTTGTATCTGTGGCATAACTTACCCCTGCAGGCAAGGTATCAATAATCTTTACATCCAGTGCCGGGATATTGCCAATATTTCTATACCCAATATCATAAATTATCTCATCTCCTGCAATAACCTGTTTATTACCTTTCTTATGAATCTTTAAGTCAGTGACAGGTCTGGTAATATGAGTGGTCACCGTTGCCTGATTATTTACAGGATTAATTTCATCACCCCAGCCATCAATCTTAATCACATTAGTTAGTGTAGTAGAACCTGGCAAATCTCCTACCAAAACACGCATCTTAAATGATTTCCATAAATATGATTTAGGTAAAATCCCTACCTGCCATGTGATTACTCCTGGTTGAATATCTACTGGTAGACCACTCGTATCCATTGCATATTGTACACCTTCAGGTAAAATATCTGTAATAATTACATTAGTAGCCTGTGCATTGCCTATATTGCGGTATGAAATATCATAAGTTAATATCTGAGCAGGAGCTGCAGAAGAAGGTGCAAATTTACGAATCATCAAATCAATTGCTGGGACAACTACATGTGTAGTTACAGTTGCACGATTATTAGTATAATCAGTATCAGTACCTACAAATGCAATTTCAACTACATTAATCAAAGTAGTAGACCCAGGAACATTATCTTTTACCTTTACATTGAGTATAAAAGAGCTATGTGAGCCTGGTGGAATTGTACCTATATTCCAGGTTAAATTGTTATTATCATTGGTAGGAGTCCCCAGACTACTGCTTACAAATTCTACATCTTCAGGTAATGTATCAGTAATACTAACACTTCCCGCCGCTACATTTCCATTATTAGCATAATTTATCCAATAACTCAATTCTTCACCTGGTTTAACCTCCTCTGATGCACATTTATATATACTCAAATCAACTTCTGCTAAGTAACACTGTGTAGTCCATGTAGCACGACTGTTCAATGTCCCTTTCTGATAAATTTCAACTACATTGGTCAAAGTACCTAATGTAGAAGTAGCGACTAAAACAGTCATACTAAATTGACTACTACTACCTGGTAGTACTGTCCCTATGTACCAGCTAACCTCTGTACCAGTAACAGTAGCCTTAAGACCGCTTGTATCAGTAACATAGGTTACTCCTTCTGGTAGGGTATCACGCATAGATACATCTTTTGCAGTTGCATTACCCTGGTTATAATATAATATTTGATATTCCATCTCCTCTCCTGGAGCCACTTCTATTATTCCATATTTTCTAACTACCATATCAGCTATTGGAGTTATAACATGAGTAGTCGCAGTAGCCAGATTGTTAGTAATATTACTATCGTTGTAGTCGCAAGTAATCGTAGCAACATTAGTTAATGTCTTAGAAGCAGGTATATCCGCTCCTATCTTTACCTTCAAATCAATATATCCTTCATATCCTGCACTAATTGTTCCAATATTCCATGTTAATCTTTGTGCTGAAATGCCACTTGGAACTGGCATACTTGAAACAAAGGTTACACTACCAGGAAGTACATCAGTAATTATTACACCTGTAACAGTGATATTGCTCAAATTACGATATTTAATATAATACATCATCTCCTCACCCGCAGGTATTTCATCTTTTGCAGATTGCTTGTAGATTTCTAAATCAATCTCTTTTGATATAAGTTTTGTAGTCCATGTAGCACGATTATTAGCAAAATTACTCTCGAGGGTTGAAGTACTAATCTCGATTACATTAGTTATCACCCCTTCACCTTCTTTTACTGTCTCTACTGTTAATTCAAAGTAGCCGTAGCTTGCAGGGGAAACTGTACCTATATTCCATTCAAGAATAGTAAGTGTTCCATAAGTAATTGTAGGAGTGCCTAAAACAGTATTAGTTGCATAATTTGTAAATTTAGGAAGTACATCTTTAATAATTACATTACCCGCAGGGGTATTACCTGAGTTATCATAACTAATTTGATAAGTGATAAGGTCTCCTGAGACGATTTCTTGTGGTCCTTTCTTTTCAATCCATAAATCCAACATAGGTTTTGTCACATGGGTTGTGCAGGTAGCCTGATTATTATCAGGATTATTATCCACAGTAGAGGTAGAGATAATCTTCACTACATTGGTCAAGGTCATTGAACCATCTAAATCATCTACCTTTACAGTTATGGTAAAGCTACCATGGCTCCATGGTGTAACTGTTCCTATTTCCCATGTTAAAACTCCATTAGTAGAGGTAGCTGGTGTTACAGAACTACTTACAAATGTTACACTTCCTGGTAAGGTATCACAAATAACCACATCTCCAACTGCTTTATTACCACAATTGTCATAATTAATTTCATAAGTCAGTTCTTTGCCACTAATTACTTCTGCCGGTCCATGTTTACTGATTACTAAATCAATAAGTAGGATATGAGTAGTACAGGTAGCAATATTATTAGTTGTATCAAAATCTTCTGGTGTAGTAGTAATCTGGGCAGTATTGTATATAGTTGAACTTGCAGGAAGTTGTCTTGAAGGTATAATCTTGAATATTAAATCCCCACTTGTTCCAGGTGTCAATGTACCAATATCCCAACTGAAATAGTAACCATCAACAATGGTGGGAGTACCAAAATTAGACCAGAGATAAGTATGTGATAAAGTTCCAAGTGAGGTATCAATCAAATCTGTTATAGTAACACTACCGATTGCTAAATTGCCTTTATTACCGTAGGAAATAGTGTAGGTCAATGTTCCACTTCGTAAAATACCGGCGGGATTTGATTTCTTTAGCCATAGGTCTGAGGCAATAAGCAGAAGACTACTTTCTGCCTCACAATGTGTCCCTTTAGCCTTAACAGTCGTAGTCCCACTGGGTTGAGTATCAATAGTAAAGGAAGTAGAGAATACTCCTAAATTATCACTTATCGTCGTTGTAATAGTTGGATTTGTCCCAAAACCAATTATTATCGAATCAAAACTTCCAAAACCATTACCGCTTACTGTTATCACGGTTCCTATCGTGCCTGATGACGGATTAACCTCAATTATCCTTGGCAAAATCACAAACGGACTAAATGCCTCACAATGACTGCCTCTGGCACTAACCGTTACTGTGCCGCATCCTGCCTGTTTATCTACGGTAAAGACAACGATAAATCCACCCTGGCCATCTGTCTGGGTTGTGGCTATACTTGGATTGACACCAAAATCTATGATTAGGACTTCATTTGCCCCAAATCCATCGCCACTCACGGTTACTGAACTCCCAACTGTGCCTGATGACGGATTAACCTCAATTATCCTTGGCAAAATCACAAACGGACGAAATGCCTGACAATGACTGCCTTTGGCACTAACCGTTACTGTGCCACATCCCGCCTGCTTATCTACGGTAAAGACAACGATAAATCCACCCTGGCCATCTGTCTGCGTTGTGGCTATACTCGGATTGACACCAAAATCTATGATTAGGACTTCATTTGCCCCAAATCCATCACCACTCACGGTGACCGAAGTTCCAACAGTGCCTGATGACGGATTAACCTCAATTATCCTCGGCAAAATCACAAACTTACTATATGCCTCACAATGACTGCCTCTGGCACTAACCGTCACCGTGCCACATCCTGCCTGTTTATCTACGGTAAAGACAACGATAAATCCACCCTGGCCATCTGTCTGCGTTGTGGCTATACTCGGATTGACACCAAAATCTATGATTAGGACTTCATTTGCCCCAAATCCATCACCACTCACGGTGACCGAAGTTCCAACTGTGCCTGATGACGGATTAACCGCAATTATCCTCGGCAAAATCACAAACTTACTCAATGCCTCACAATAACTGCCTCTGGCACTAACCGTTACTGTGCCACATCCCGCCTGCTTATCTACGGTAAAGACAACGATAAATCCACCCTGGCCATCTGTCTGCGTTGTGGCTATACTTGGATTGACACCAAAATCTATGACTATCTTCTCATTTGCCCCAAATCCATCACCACTCACGGTGACCGAAGTTCCAACTGTGCCTGATGACGGATTAACCGCAATTATCCTCGGCAAAATCACAAACGGACTAAATGCCTCACAACAAGTGCCTCTGGCACTAACCGTTACTGTGCCGCATCCTGCCTGTTTATCTACCGTAAAGACAACACTAAAGCCACCTTGTCCATCTGTCTGCGTTGTGGCTATACTCGGATTGACACCTAAATCTATGATTAGGACTTCATTTGCCCCAAATCCATCGCCACTCACGGTTACCGAGGTCCCAACTATGCCTGATGATGGATTAACCTCAATTATCCTCGGCAAAATCACAAACGGACTAAATGCCTCACAATGACTGCCTCTGGCACTAACCGTTACCGTCCCACATCCTGCTTGTTTATCTACCGTAAAGACAACACTAAAGCCACCTTGTCCATCTGTCTGCGTTGTGGCTATAATCGGATTGACACCTAAATCTATGATTAGGACTTCATTTGCCCCAAATCCATCGCCACTCACGGTTACCGAAGTCCCAACTATGCCTGATGACGGATTAACCTCAATTATCCTCGGCAAAATCACAAACGGACTATATGCCTCACAATGACTGCCTCTGGCACTAACCGTTACCGTGCCACATCCTGCCTGTTTATCTACGGTAAAGACAACACTAAAGCCACCTTGTCCATCTGTCTGCGTTGTGGCTATACTCGGATTGAC
>JBFLXS010000182.1 GCA_040755795.1 bacterium
AGACCTTCTTTACAAAAAAACCTTATTCTGAGACATAAAATATGTCAGGCAACTCGAAAATATCTTGATGAGCAAGGATTTATTGAGGTAGAAACACCAATGCTCATTAAAAGCACACCAGAAGGGGCACGGGATTATTTAGTTCCCAGTCGTGTCAATCCAGGTAAGTTTTATGCCTTACCTCAATCCCCACAACTATTTAAACAAATTCTAATGTGTGCCGGATATGATAAATATTTTCAGATTGCCAAATGTTTTCGTGATGAAGACCTGCGGGCAGACCGCCAACCAGAATTTACGCAGATTGATATAGAAATGTCGTTTATTGATGAAGAGGATATTTTTAAGGTCATCGAAGGGTTTATTACCACGATATTTAAAGTTGGACTTGATTTAGATGTCCCAATTCCCTTTAAAAGAATTACCTTTAAAGAGGCGATGGATAAATATGGCAAGGATAGTCCGGATGTTCGCTTTGGCTTAGAATTAGTGGATATTACTGATCTGGCTAAGGAGAGTCCATTCCAGGTTTTTTCAAAAACCGTTGCTGGGAGAGGGCAAGTCAAGGGAATTAAGGTTCCAAAACCTGATTTTTCAAGAACTGACCTGGACTTTTTAACCTCTTTTGTCAGTATCTATCGAGCAAAAGGACTTGCCTGGTTTAAAGTCAAAGAAAAAACGCTGGAATCATCAATTGCTAAGTTTTTCAGTGAAGAAGAACAGATGGCGATTATTGACCGATTTAAAGCAAATACGGATGATTTCCTGTTATTTGTCGCAGATACTCCAAAGGTTGTTGCCGATAGTCTGGCTAATTTGAGATTACATCTGGCAGATAAATTTAATTTAATTCCTCAAGGATTTAATTTTATCTGGGTAGTCGATGCCCCATTAGTTGAATATGATGATGAAGAAAAAAGATATGTTGCCGTCCATCATCCATTTACCTCACCAAAGGAAGAAGACTATCCATTAATCGAGACTAATCCTGACCAGGTTCGTGCAAGGGCTTATGACCTGGTTTTAAATGGGATAGAGATAGGTGGTGGCTCAATCAGGATTCATCGCCGGGATATTCAAGAACGGGTATTCAAATTATTGAAGATAGAAGAAAATGAAGCAAAAGCGAAATTTGGCTTTTTATTAGAGGCATTAGAATATGGCGCCCCGCCACACGGTGGGATTGCCTTTGGATTGGATAGATTATTACGGTTAATGGTTGGTGCTGACTCAATCCGCGAGGTAATTGCCTTCCCTAAAACACAAAGTGCTACCTGTCTGATGACCGATGCCCCATTTGAAGTATCCAATAAACAGTTGAAAGAATTAAGTATTGAAGTCAGACTCCACAGCAATTCTAATTATGAAAATGTGTAAGCAAGGAGAATTGGAGAATAGGGAGAAAGAGGAGAAAATATAACCACTAATAGGACACGAATAAGCACGAAACATAGGATTATGAGGATTAATTCGGTTTATTCGTGACTAATTTTAATCACCTTCTCCATTTCTCCCTTTCCCCTTTTTTACACAATTTCTGTCATAATGAGAATTGCTGCAGACCCCACGAATAACTTGACTTTTATTTTTAACTATGGTATATTTATCAAGGAGAATTGGAGAATAGGGAGAAAGAGGAGAAAATATAACCACTAATAGGACACGAATAAGCACGAAACATAGGATTATGAGGATTAATTCGGTTTATTCGTGGCTAATTTTAATCACCTTCTCCATTTCTCCCTTTCCCCTTTTTTACACAATTTCTGTCATAATGAGAATTGCTGCAGACTCCACGAATAACTTGACTTTTATTTTTGTCTATGGTATATTTATTAAAACTTTAAAAAAGGAGTAAAATAAAATGAAACCGAAATTAAAAGTAATAATGGTTTCACCGGAGGTGGTTCCATTTGCTAAAACAGGTGGATTAGCTGATGTTGTTGGGTCTCTGCCATTAGCATTAACTAAATTAGGCTGTGAGGTGCGAATTGTCCTGCCCAAATATAAAATAGTGGAAGAGTCTGAATTTAGCCTGTTAGATATTGATAAAGAAGTAACCTTTAAGGTAGGTGAGACTTTTCAGAAAGCAAAAATTTTCTCCACCAAGGTCGCAGGAGTGATTACTGTTTATTTCCTTGAACATGAATATTATAACCGTGATGGACTTTATGGGACAACTGAAGAAGGGGATTATAAAGATAATCTCGAGAGATTTACTTTCTTTTGTGGTGGAACATTAGAATTACTTAAAACGATAGAATATAAACCGCAAGTTATCCATTCTCATGATTGGCAGACAGGATTAATTCCGGTGTATTTAAAAACATTGTATCAGGATGACCCGTTTTTTGAAGGGGTAAAAACCATCTTTACTATTCATAATTTAGCCTATCAAGGTGTATTCCCCAAAGATGAATTTCCAATAACAGGTCTGGATAAAAAATTGTTCACCCCGAACAGGTTAGAATTCTGGGATAAGTTAAATATCCTGAAAGGGGCTTTAATCTATGCAGATATGTTAAGTACCGTTAGTAAAGGTTATGCTCAGGAGATAATGATGACAGAATATGGTTGTGGACTGGAGGGAGTATTAATCGAAAGAAAGAATAATCTTTATGGTATAGTCAATGGTTTAGATTATCAAGAGTGGGACCCGACTATGGATAAAGGAATTACATTAGGTTACGATATTAATACGATTAGTCGGAAAGCGAAGAATAAAAAAACACTTCAGCAAGAAAATAATTTACCCGTTGATAGTGAAATTCCATTAATAGGGATGATTACAAGATTAGCCTCACAAAAAGGACTGGATATTTTAGCTGAGATACTGGATGAATTGATGGCGTTAAATATCCAGTTTGTGTTGTTAGGCACAGGTGATGCGAAATACCATATAAAAATGGAAGAAATTAAAGAGAAATATCCAGATAAAGCAAGCATTCATCTTACATTTGACCCACCGTTAGCCAAGAAAATATATGCTGGTGCTGATATGTTTTTAATGCCATCTAAATATGAACCCTGTGGTTTAGGACAACTTATTAGTCTGAGATACGGCACCATCCCTATTGTTCGGGCAACGGGTGGCTTGAAAGATACAGTTACTAATTTTGACCCACAACGCAAAATAGGAAATGGTTTTGTCTTCGAGGAATATACATCTGAAGCATTACTTTCAATTATCAAAGAAGCGCTATATGTTTTTTGTAACGATAAAGAATCCTGGAGAAGATTGATTTTAAATGCTATGAGTGTGAATTTCTCCTGGGAATGCTCGGCAAAGGAATATATTGAATTGTATGAAAAAGCAATGCAGGAATAAAAGAATAGAACGCAGATTAGTAAGCGTTCAGAGGTTAGCTTCAGCCGGCAGTATTTAGATGCAGAATGCAGGATGCATCTCCCATCCAGTTAAATCTGACGGCTGATACCTGAATGCTTACTAAAAAGGAGGTCTAAAGGAGATGAAAAAGGTCTTTGGTCTGGTAGCTTTGGGAATGTTTTTGACAAATCCTTCTTATGCTGATTTGACTAAACAGGATATTGAGGAGATAAGAAAGATTATCAAGGAAGAGATTCAACAGGTGGATAAGCGGATAGATGAACTAAAGATAGAGTTAAAGGCAGAGATAAAGGAGGTAAGGACAGAGATAAAGGAGGTAAGGGCAGAGATAAAAGATGTAAGGGCAGAAATAAGGGATGTAAGGGGAGAGATAATGGAGAATATGAAATGGGGATTTGGTGTTCTTCTGACAGGGATTTTTATTTTGATGGGATTCATTCTCTGGGATAGAAGGACAGCATTAGCACCTGCGGTTAAGAGAACAAAGGAGATTGAGGAAAGGGAGGAAAGGATAGAGAAGGCATTAAAGGAATATGCTATCAAAGAACCAAAATTAGGAATTATCTTAAGAGAGGTTGGAATTTTGCAAAAAGCCTAAAAAGGAGTAACCGTTCACCGCAGAAACACAGAGATGCAGAGAAAAAATTAAAATCTATTCACCAGAGGCAGAAATTTCCTTTTTTGTAACCGTTCAGGTAGTGTCTATAAGGAGAAACACTCATGAATCTGCGGCTCACAAAGGGGGATGAAAATAATGGAAGAACAACCCCCTAACCCCCTTTATTAAGGGGGAATATCTGTTCTACACCATAGGATACGAGTCTGTGGATACTATACTAATTCGCTAATCTCTAATTCACTAATTCGCTATTTTCAGGGGAAAAGAGGAGAAACCGTCATGCCCCTGTGAGGCACAAAGGAGGATGAAAATAGAGTTTGATGGTTTGATGGTTCAAGAGAACAAGGTTTAAGTGGTAGAGTCGCAGGCTTGTCCATAATTTTAATAACATCTCTGTGTTCTCTGTGTCTCTGTGGCAAAAAACTATTTTCAGGAGAAAAAATGGTTCGAGTAAGATTCGCTCCGGCACCAACAGGATATTTGCATCTTGGAGGCGCCAGAACAGCTCTTTTTAACTGGCTTTTTGTTAAACAACAGCATGGTAAATTCATTTTACGCATAGAAGATACGGATGTTAAACGGTCAACTGATGAAAGTGTAAATGCCATCCTCGACAGTCTGAAGTGGCTTGGTATCAGCTGGGATGAGGGACCTTATTTTCAATCCCAAAGAACCCATATTTATCAAGAGTATGCAAAGAAATTATTACAGGATAATCAAGCATATTATTGTTATTGTTCCCCATCTGAATTAGAGATTCTTCGTAAAAAGGCAACTGGGGAGGCGCCAGGATATGATGGTCGGTGTAGAAACCTGTCCCCAACTCAGCGTCAAGAATATGAATCTTCTGGCAGGAAACCCACGATTAGATTTAAATCACCATCTGGACTAACTCAAGTAAATGATTTAATTCGAGGTAAAGTGTCTTTTGATAATGCCTTGTTTGGTGATTTTATCATTTTTAAATCAGATGGGATGCCAACTTATAATTTTGCCTGTATCATAGATGATGCTTTAATGGGGATTACCCATGTCATTCGTGGTGAAGACCATATTTCTAACACCCCACGCCAGATTTTATTATATCAAGCATTAGGATTTAAAATACCAGTATTTGCTCATCTACCCTTGATTTTGGGATTGGATAAAACGCCATTGAGTAAACGACATGGAGATGTTGCGATTGAACATTACCGGCAAGAAGGCTATTTGCCAGAGGCACTAATGAATTATCTCGCCCTTTTAGGTTGGTCAACGTCGCAAAGTCAGCAAATCTTTTCTAAAGAAGAATTATTAATAAAATTCTCCATAGACCGTGTCAGTAAAAACCCAGCTATTTTTGATTTAGAAAAACTACGCTGGTTAAATGGGGAATATATCAGAGAATTAGATATAGATTCACTGACCGGGTTATGTTGGGAATACTTAAACAAAATTCGAAATTCGAAATTTGAAATTCGAATTTTGAAATTTAAAGAGATAGTAAAACTTTTTCAGGAACGGATAAAGACACTTTCAGATTTTGTTAAACAGGCAGAATTTTTCTTTGTGAACAGCCCTAAATATCACCCATCTGCCGTTGAGCAAATCCTGATGAAAGACGGCGTCCGTCAAATTTTAGAACAGGTAAAAGATAGATTGGTTCAATTAGAACCGTTTGATACGAATTCTATTGAGAAAACTATTCGTGAATTAGCCGACCAGCTAAAAATAAAAGCCTCAGACATCATTCATCCTTTACGAGTAGCATTAACTGGAGATAAAGTTAGTCCAGGGTTGTTTGAAGTAGTCGCTTTATTAGGAAAAGAAAAAGTCCAGGAAAGACTCATTAAAATAAGGTGGGAAAATGGATAAATTGAAGATAGGAATTTTAGCCTCAGGTAGAGGGTCTAATTTACAGGCGATTATTGACGCCGTTGAGTTAGGGAATCTTTCGGCTGATATTGCCATAGTCATTAGTGATAACAAAGATGCCTATGCCTTGATTCGGGCACAAAAGTATGGAATTAAAACCCTTTTCCTTGACCCAAAAGGATTTAGAAGAGAGGATTATGACCGAAAGGTAGTTGAGGTTTTACAGGAAGAGAATATTGAATTAGTAGTCCTGGCGGGATTTATGCGAATTATCACCCCTTATTTTGTTAATGCTTACAAAAACAGAATTATGAACATTCACCCGGCGTTACTTCCATCTTTCCCAGGATTACACGGACAGCGACAGGCAATAGATTATGGCGTAAAGATTTCGGGTGCAACAGTACATTTTGTTGATGAGGGCTGTGATACAGGACCGATAATTTTACAAGCCGCGGTGAATGTTGAAAATGATGATACCGAAGAAACTTTATCTGGTCGAATTTTAGAACAAGAACATAAGATTTATCCGCAGGCTATCCATCTTTATGCTGAGGGGAAATTAAAGGTTATTGGAAGAAAAGTAAGGATAAAACAAAAATAATACTTGACGAGTTAGAGATTTTATGGCATAATAGTTTGGTAATTGGTAACTGGTAAATGGTAACTGGTAATTGGTAACTGGTAATTGGTAACTGGTAATTGGTAACTGGTAAATGGTAATTGGTAAATGGTAAATGGTAAATGGTAAATGGTAAGTATTTAACCAGTTACCATTTAACCAATTACCATATAATGGGCGAATAGCTCAGCGGGAGAGCACTTGCTTTACACGCAAGGGGTCACAGGTTCGAAACCTGTTTCGCCCACCACTTTTGGGTAACAGGTGAATAGCTACCAATTACCAGTTATCAAACAATGGGGTTGTGGTGTAGCATGGTCTAACACACCAGTCTGTCACACTGGAGATCGCGGGTTCAAATCCCGTCGACCCCGCCAGTCGTTAGTTTGAATAATTTCGGCAAACAAATATCTTTTTTTTGTAACCATTCACCTCACCACAGAGACACAGAGACGAACCAACCTTGCTCACAAAAAACCTTGACTTTTTTAGCCGCATCTTCTATAATAGAGATTGAAATAAAGAGGAGGTAGCGATGAAAATATCCAATCCTCATGATGCCTTCTTTAAAGAGGTCTTTTCTGATACTTGATGTTCAAGTTTTTTAAAGGTATAAAGATTTAACCGCAAAGAGCGCAAAGGAAGATTTCGCAAAGGACGCAAAGGAAGGAAAATAAGGTGGTGAACAACCTATTGCTTTGTTAAGTTTGCTTTGCTATGTTTAGAAAGTTATCGGTAACCGTTCAGGTGGTAATTTACCGCAGAGACGCAAGAGTTTACAGAGAAGATATGGAAATAAATCAGATAACAGAAAAGATTATTGGTGTAGCCATTGAAATACATAGGACCTGCTTGCCGACTGTTCAGCCGGCAAGCCAGATTTGTTAATCCATCCCTGATTTTCATCATGGCAAGTTTAATGTTGTTGGACTCAAGAGCTTGCACTGATGAAAATCAGGGATGTTAAGCCTATCGTCCATAAATTTTAATTTTCTTCTCTGCGTCTCTGTGTCTGTTATGTAAAGTGTCAAGCTTTTTTTTATTTTTTTACTTAAGAAAAGACTCTACGACTTATCTCTATAACTCTACACCTTATT
>JBFLXS010000183.1 GCA_040755795.1 bacterium
TAAACAAAAAGCATCTTTTAAGTTTTGATAAAGAAAAACAATTACTTCAACCTCTCTTCCCAAAACCACAATTCTATTTTCTCTTTGGCTATTTAATAGATTTAGCAAGTCAGGAAATGGCAAAGGGGAAAGAAATTGCTTTAATCGCCTCTTATGAGTTTGTCCCCACTCGATAGAGATAATTGGTAAGGGTTCAGGTAGGATAAAAATAAGGAGAAAGGGAGAAGATGGAGAAGTGGAGAAAAGAAGAGTTAACTGATAGGATTATTAATGCCTGTATTAATGTCCATCAAAAGTTAGTGTCGTGTTGAACAAATAACGCACGGAATTCGATTCTGGTAACTGGTGATTGGTAACTGGTAATTAAATACCGTTTGGCTGAGCTCAGGACGAAACTATTTAACCAGTTACCAGTTACCAATTATCCGTTTGCAGGTTATGAAATCTGATGATACCCCGTGCAAAACTTACTCAACACCACACCAGGATTGATGTCCGAAGGGTGGAGCAAGAAAAAGTTTGAGCCATTTCTCCAATTCTCCCTTTTCCCCATTTCTCCTTGTTTACACTTCTAATGTATAGCCCTGAACGGTTACGATAATTGACGATTTTTCTCAGTGTCTCTGTGTCTCCGTGGTGAGGGTGAACGGTTACGACTTTATTTATATCTGGCCGTGATATTCCTGAATAGGTTTTACTCCAAATTCACCCTGTATAAGTGCACAAATGCCATCAGCGGCGGCTAAAACACCTTGAGCCGTAGTAATAATTGGAATATTGTGAAGATAGGCATTGGTGCGCATTTTCATCTCATCCTGTCGCGGCTTTTTACCACTTGGCGTATTTATCAGAAGTTGCACCTCTTGATTTTTCATTAAATCAATCACATCAGGTCTGCCTTCTCCTACCTTTGCGATTTTAGTCATCTGCAAGTTATGTTGCATAAAGAAGTTATGTGTTCCTTCAGTGGCAATTAAGTTAAATCCTAACTCTACCAGCTTCTTAATCGCAGGCAGGATTACTGGTTTATCCTTATCCTTGACCGAGACAAAGATATTTCCTTTTTGAGGCAAGAGTTGATTTGCGGCTATTTGCGATTTGGCAAATGCCAGGCCAAAATCTGTGTCGATGCCCATTACTTCACCAGTGGATTTCATCTCTGGACCCAAAATGGTATCTGTGCCAGGAAACCGAACAAATGGGAAGACCACTTCTTTAACTGCCACATGTTTCGGTAGGACTTCTTGAGTGAATCCAAGTTCTTTAAGTGTTTTTCCAACTATAACTTTAGTTGCCAAATTAGCTAAAGAGACACCTATCGCCTTTGAGACAAAAGGTATTGTTCGGGATGCCCTCGGATTAACCTCTAAAACATATATTTCACCTTCTCGAATAGCATATTGAATGTTAATCAATCCGATTATTTCAAGTTCTTTTGCCATGGCATAGGTTTGTTTTTTAAGTTCAGCAATAATTGGTTTTGGCAGGGTATGAGGTGGAAGGACACAGGCCGAGTCCCCTGAGTGTATGCCTGCATGTTCAATGTGTTCCATAATCCCCGCAATAACCACTGTTTCTCCATCTGCAATGGCATCGACATCAACCTCAATGGCATCTTCAAGGAATTTATCAACTAAAATTGGATGTTCAGGTGAAATTTCAGCCGCAGACTGGATGTATTTTTTTAGTTCTGCCTCATCATAGACAATCTCCATTGCTCGACCACCCAGCACATAAGAAGGACGAACAAGCACCGGATAACCTATCTCTTCGGCGATTTTCTTTGCCACTTCTGGTGAAAAGGCAATGCCATTTGGTGTTTGTTTAAGATTCAATTTTTCAAGAAGCATCTTGAATCTACCCCGGTCTTCTGCACGGTCAACCGCATCCGTTGAAGTCCCTAAAATCTTTACCCCTGCTTTCTCTAAAGGAATGGCTAAATTTAATGGTGTCTGTCCACCCAGTTGAATGATGACGCCTTTTGGTTTTTCCATTTCAACGATATTTAAAATATCCTCAATCGTCATTGGCTCAAAGTAAAGTTTATCTGAGGTATCGTAGTCGGTTGAGACGGTTTCAGGATTACAATTGACCATAATACTTTCATAACCTTCTTCTTTTAAGGCAAAGGAGGCCTGACAACAACAATAATCAAACTCAATTCCCTGTCCAATGCGATTGGGACCACCACCAAGTATCATCACCTTTTCTTTGATAGATAGACGGATTTCATTTTCGGTTTCGTAGGTAGAGTAATAATAGGGTGTGTAAGCCTCAAATTCAGCCGCACAGGTATCAACTAATTTGAATGTAGCTTTTATATCATTTTTCATTCGTATCTGCCGAATAGATTCCTCATCTGAATCTAAAAGATATGCTAACTGTTTATCCGAAAAGCCATATTGCTTTGCTTTTTTAATGTTTTGAATTTTGAATTTTGAATTTTGAATCTCTCCCTCCATCTCTACAATCTGCTTGATATTTTCCAAAAACCATTTATCTATCTTACTCAATTCATAGATTTCATCCACAGTCATCCTGTGTTGCAGGGCATATCTAATGTAAAATAGCCTTTTTGAATTCGGGACAATGAGGTTTTTCTTAATTTCTGCTAAATCTTGAGGTTTATCTTTGCCATCAGCACCAAGACCAAATTTACCTATTTCCAGAGACCGCAGTCCTTTTTGAAGTGCCTCTTTAAATGTCCGTCCGATAGCCATTGCCTCACCAACAGATTTCATCGAAGTGGTTAAAACATCCTCTGCCTGAGGGAATTTTTCAAAGGTAAATCTTGGGATTTTGACCACGCAATAGTCAATAGTCGGTTCAAAAGAGGCTGGTGTTTTTTTGGTAATGTCATTTGGGATTTCATCTAAGGTATAGCCAACGGCTAATTTAGCCGCCATCTTAGCAATAGGAAAGCCGGTGGCTTTTGAGGCTAATGCAGAACTCCTTGAAACACGGGGATTTATTTCAATCACCATCATTTTACCATTATCAGGATTCACTGCAAATTGAATATTTGACCCACCAGTCTCTACGCCAATTTCACGGATGATAGCAATAGCCGCATCCCGCATCAATTGATATTCTTTATCTGAGAGAGTTTGAGCCGGGGCAACTGTGATTGAATCACCTGTATGAACACCCATTGGGTCAAAATTCTCGATAGAACAGATAATCACCACATTATCTTTGATATCACGCATCACCTCTAACTCATATTCCTTCCAGCCAAGAACAGATTCTTCAATCAATATCTCTGAAATCATACTTGCCTCCAGACCGGTTGAGGCTATCTTTTCAAACTCTTCAATGTTGTAGGCAATTCCTCCACCTGTCCCACCTAAAGTAAAGCTTGGTCGGATAATTATTGGGAAACCAATTTCCTGGGCGATGTTTTTAGCCTCATTCAGATTGTAGGCTAACCCACTTCTGGGCACCGCAAGACCAATTTTTAACATCGCCTGTTTGAATTGACTTCTATCTTCAGCCTTTTTAATCGCCTGGTAATTCGCACCAATCATCTCTACCTTGAATTTTTTAAGGATTCCCATCTCGCATACCTTAACCGCGACATTAAGTCCTGTCTGACCACCAAGTGTTGGTAAAATGGCATCAGGTCGCTCAATCTCTATGATTTTACCCACAACCTCCGGCGTAATAGGCTCAATATAGGTTTGGTCAGCCATTTGCGGGTCAGTCATAATGGTCGCAGGATTTGAATTGACCAGAATGACCTTGTAGCCTTCCTCTCTTAAAGCCTTACAGGCCTGTGTCCCGGAGTAGTCAAATTCACAGGCTTGTGAAATAATAATCGGTCCTGAACCAATAATTAATATCTTATGTATATCTGTTCGTTTTGGCATAATATTTCCTTTTTGTAACTGTTCACCGCAGAACACAGAGACGCAGAGAAAAAAATTAAAATTTATTGGTAACTATTCAGCCACAGATGAACACAGATGAAACACTGATTTTATTTTTTATCCGTGCTAATCCGTGTTAATCAGTGGCTGAATAGTTACAAAATACTTAGCAATAATTTTCGCATCAAAATTATTCCTTCTCTCCCCTTACATTTAATATAACTTCCTGTATATGTTGATATTGATTCAACATCTCTGGCCGTTCTAAAACCTCTGCAAATTCCTTAAGCCAATCATTTATGTAATCCATATTGAGATGTTCATATTGTTCGGTGAGTATTCCTTCAATATCTTGCCAATCTTGTGGTCGGCTGGCGACAGCTTTTTGAATAATCAAATCTTCTGGTGAACAAATCCAAACCTTTAACTCATTTATGTCGCAAGATATGGCACGAGTGATAATATTTTCCTCATAACCTGGTACTGCCAGCAAAAAATCAACAATAACTTCATCTATTTTCGTATCCACAATCAATGGATTTTCCAGAATATGTGGACGGGCACGCTCTGAAAAAGCAGAACGAATGATCGCACGAACAGATGAATAATCAGTATCCGTCACTAAGACCTTAATATCCACATCATAAGTAGCTCTGGTCCACCCCCATTTAGAAACAGCAAGACCTCCAATCACAGCATAACGGTAACCGTATTCTTCTAACAAAGTGATAGCTTTATGTAATACTGGTAGAAGTTGCCTTTCCATATCTTTTTCTTTTTTCCTCGAATCGACGGATAGAGGCATAATAAGTTTCCCATTCTTCCATAGCACGCTGTTGCTGGGTTAATCCTGGGTTTGGTTTAAGTTTCCAGCATAGAGACATTAACTCTTCATATTCTCGCCATTTATCAGACAATGTTTTTTTGCCAGCAGTCAACACCTGTTCAGTAAATTTGGCTTCATTCCAGACTTTATATTGACTAATAGCTTCCTTCCAAATAGTTTTATCAAGACTCATAATTTTACGACCTTTAATGATAGCGGATTGATGCCACTTGTGGCGTCATAACAGCACAAGTGCTGTTACTCCAATATAGGTTTCCTTTGTGGTCTGACCCCTGACCCCGTTCTGCCATCATTAAGTATATATGATGGTAAGGTAAATGTCAACGAAATTTTGTCCCAAACTGGTAAATTTTGTGATATATTTAACTTATCCTGTCCCACAAGTTTTAAAGATTAGCCAAAGGAATAAGGAGCAAGGTTCAAGGTAGAAAATAACCTCCCTTGCACCTCTTCACTTTTTTACACAAGTTCTGCTATAATGAGAATTACTACTTTACAATCGAAATAATTTGACAAATAACAAATATTATGATATAATAATCACCAGTTAAAATTAACATGGGAGGAAAATATCAATGGGGTTATGGATTTACCTGATATTTTTCAGTATTTTAAGTATTTTCCCTTTAGAGGTTAATGCGGCATCAGTCATTACTGTCGTAGATAATATCCATGAGCGTCGGATTTCTTTAGAATTTCTGGTCAAAAATGAAGAAGAACTTGTTTCTTTATCTGACATAGCGAATGTATTTAAAACCTTAAGTCAATGGAATCCTATTGCCAAAAAGATTACTTTAACTAAAGGGGTAGATTCTATCACCTTCAATATAGGTAGTGCCTTAGTCCAGATAAATGACCAAACGGTGCTAATGGATATGCCGGCGGAGATAATTACAGGAAGGGTATTTATTCCGGTAAAATTTGTCAAAGATAGGTTTCCACAGGCGTTTGATGTCATCGTTAGCTGGGATAAGAAGAACAAAAAATTAACCATTGATAATAAAATTTTTACCCCACCTGTTTCTTTAACTAATCAACCTACCATTGCTGAATATTTCCCACTTTCTTCAACTGGGGTTGAAGAACCTAAAAGAGAACAACAAATTGGAACGAAAACACCACCTTTAACTCCCACCATCACAAGCGAAGGATTTAAAATAAAAACGATTGTTATTGACCCAGGACATGGAGGGCATGACCCGGGTGCAGTTGGACCAAATGCATTAGAAAAAGATGTTGTTTTAGACATAGGAAAAAGACTAGCCCAATTACTTAAAGATAACCTTCCGGATGTAAAAATATTCCTCACCCGGGATGCAGATTATTTTGTTCCATTAAGAGAACGGACAGGATTTGCAAATTATAAAAAGGCAGATTTATTTATTAGTATTCACGCTAATGCCGCTTATTCAAAAGGGGCAAGTGGATTTGAAGTTTATTACCTCTCACCAAATGCCTCGGTTTCTGATGAAAGGGCAAGGGCAATAGCCGCGATAGAAAATAAGGTTGTTGAGCTTGAAAAAGAAGAAACACACCCAAATGAAACTGATTTGACACAAATTATCCTCGGTGGCCTGGCTCAACAAGAGTTTATAGATGAAAGTATTGAATTAGCAGGAATAATACAAAATATCGTTTGTAAAAAATTACATCTTGATGACCGTGGTATTAAAAGTGCCTTTTTCTGGGTTATTAAAGATGCAATGATGCCCGCAGTTCTTATCGAAACAGGCTTTATTTCCAATCCTTATGAATCTCAAAGATTAACGAGTGAAAGTTTTAAAAATGAAATGTCACAGGCTATTTGTGAGGCGATTGTTCAATACAAAGATTTATATGAGAAGAAATTAGAGGTGAATAACAAATGAAGATTAAAAAACTTTCTCTTTTAATTATTATTCCCCTTATTTTATTAGGATTGATAATATTTTTCTTCACACAAAGAGAAGATATTAAGTTTCAAATCCCATTCTTCAAGCCTAAAGAGATAAAAGTAAAATTATACTTTTCCTCTAAAGATGCTAAATCCCTTGTTTTAGAAGAACATCGAATACCCAGATTAGCCGACCCGCTTTCACAGGCTAAAGAAATTCTCAAGGAACTCATAAAAGGACCAGAATCAAAGGATTTATTTCCCACCTTACCTGAAGAAACACAAGTCCGAGCAGTCTATTTCCATGAAGATACGGCTTATGTAGATTTTTCAGCCGAGTTAACCACAAAACACCCTGGTGGGAGTTGTGGTGAAATCCAGACGATATTCTCTATCGTTAATACCCTTACGATTAACTTTCCTAAAATCAAATATGTTCAAATTTTAGTCGAGGGGAAGGAAGTTGAAACAATTGCCGGGCATATTGATACCACTATGCCCTTTAAACAAAATCTCTCGCTTATTTATCAACATAAAAAGAAAGAGTGATAAAAACGTTAACTCGTAATCCTTCCTCAAAGATTAATTCCTCATACACAATTGGAATGTTTACCTGCCTTTGATATTTTAATCCTCATCGTAGATAATTTATGACACAAACATGTTTGAAAGTCTATGGTAACATAACTAATGGTCATATAAAGGGAATGTGTGGCAGGTCTGATTTTCATACCTCACATTAGTTGTTATTCTTGAGCTATAGATACGGGTTTCGTGAAAACGGGATAAATAGTAAGCGTTCAGGTGGTGTAAGAAAAGGAGATATGGAGATAAAGGAGATAAGGGGATATTATTAAAAAAATTGAAATTAGTAGAAACTAATAGAAATTTATGGAAATTTGTTGTTTCCCACAATCAA
>JBFLXS010000184.1 GCA_040755795.1 bacterium
ATGAAATTCCAAATCACCAATTCCAAATTCCATTTAGTGAATTAGTGAATTAAGCGAATTAGCGAATTAGTAAAATCTAATCTCTAATTCACTAATCTCTAATTCGCTTTTTGGTATGTGGAATTTGATGCTTGGGATTTGGGATTTTTTTACTTATCCACTCTGAGTAAAGTTTTGACTAATAACTGCTATATTACTACCTCCCTTTGATTATTTTTTCTAATTCCTCTAATCCTTTTTTCACCGCTTCGGTCACGGCTTTAGAGGAAATAGTCGCTCCAGTAATCGCTTGAATCTTATCTTTATCTGGCACTTTAACTACCTCTAAGTTTTCTATGCCTTTAGATTTGTATTGATTACGGAATTCTGCCTCTTCGATTTTATTACCCAGTCCTGGAGTTTCTTTGTGAGTTAATATTTTCATTTCCACAATTTTAAATTTTTTATCTACACCTACCATAATCCAGAATCCACCACTATACCCTTCAGCCAGACAGGAAATAACATACCCAACTAATTTATCTTCGCAATCAAATCCTTTAAAGAACCCTTTTTTTGTTTTAAATTCTTTGAATTCAAGTGCTTGTGGTAAAACAGTCTGACGGGCTTTTAATTTAGCCATTTCTTCTACCTCTTTAATTTTAGGTTTAGTGAGTGCATTCGTAATGGCTAAAATAATTGCACCAATTAAACTGATAATCATCAAATTAATGCCAATTTTAAAAATATTCTTAATCATTTTTTAACAACTCCATACGGTTTAGTTTTAATATATCTATCGATTAATGGCGTCAGGGTATTCATTAATAAAACTGCGTAGCAGATACCTTCTGGATAGCCAGTTTTAGCGCGAATTAAGACAACTAACACGCCAATCCCTGCACCAAAGATTAATTGTCCTGTTTTTGTTACTGGTGAAGTAACCATATCCGTGGCAATAAAAAACGCCCCTAAAATACAACCTCCAGATAAGATAGCAAATAAAGGGTCACCACCAGTTATCCAGCTTAGTAAAAATACTGTGCCAAGAAAACTAATGGGAATCTGCCATGAGATATAACCTTTATAGAGCAGGTAAATCGCTCCGAGGATTAAAAGCAAACAGGAGGTTTCACCTAAGGAACCCCGAATGTTACCAGTAAAAAGGTCTGCATACATTGTCCATCTATCGCCAAAGAATTCTACTACCTTTTCAAATCCTTCTTCTTTTAAAATGCCAAGAGGAGATGCACCGGTAACACCATCTATGGGTGAAGTCCAGGTAGTCATTTCTACGGGCCAGGAGATTAATAAAAATGCCCGACCAATCATTGCCGGGTTAAATATATTCCAGCCTAACCCACCAAAGCATTGCTTGGCAATAGCAATCGCCACAAAAGAGCCAACAGCAGGTAACCAGAGTGGCACAGCAGGCGGAATGCTAAATGCCAGCAAAATTCCTGTTGTCACCGCACTGCCATCTAAAATAGTCACAGGTTTTTTCAACAGGAATTTTTGTATTATTGCTTCAGTGATGACCGCACTTATGACTGAGGACAAAATTACCCATAAGGCATAAATCCCAAAGAAATATACTGCACCAACGATTGCTGGGAATAGAGCAAAATTCACCCCCCACATTATCCTCGGAACAGATTCTATATTTTTAATATGAGGCGAAATTGAAACGACTAATTTATCCATAGTATTTATTCCCCCAATAACCATCTATTTTTCACTTCATCAATAAAAACGGGTAAAATCTGTCTGGCATCTTTAATAAAGCCTCTTATTCGTTCCCATTTAATATCCAGGTATTCATGCACGACAATATTTCTTAAATAAGCGAATTCAGAAAATCTATTGGCTATCTCCTCATCCATAAATTTCAGACCAAGCCATAATAAAACCTCTTTATAAGTTTGTGGAATATTACTTTTTTCAGAGGCTAAAATTATCTTTGAAATGTCTATTGCTGACATTACCAGATTCTCAACCCATCTTTCTATATTTCTTCTTTTATTTCTATCTTGAATATATTCATTTTGAGTTAATTTTGTAAGTTCTTCTAAATCCTCAAATTCGTTTTCTAAAAATCTAATATGTTCTCTTAAAAGAGATTTATCTTCTTCAGATAACGATTTTGCCCTTTCCCCTATTTCAAAAAACTCTTTTGTAAAATTCCAGAAATCAACCGCTTCATAATGGGTTTTAATTAAAAGTTTTAAATAAAGATTTCTATTTTTTATGACAAGTGGAATTCCAGAATTTAATATAGAGAAGACAAGAGATGGTTTTGCCCGATTTAAAATCAATAAATCAACATTATCAGAGCATAAAACTCTTTCTATCTCTGCCCAGATCTTATTTTCTAAGGGATAATCATTTTTTGTTTCTATCTCTGCGTTTTGATAAGGATTAAAATAGACCGCAATATCCCAGTCAGAGGATACATTTTGAGTTTTTTTAGCCCTTGAGCCAAAGATAAATGCAAGTAATACTTCGTCTTTTCCCTTAAAATATCTTTTAAGAGTTTTAATTTTATTATCCATTTTTTTCTACTTTATCTTAAACTTACCTAATTTAATAAAATGCACTAATGAGCGATTAGACGGACAGACATACCCACAGCAACCACATTCTATACAATCTAACAGGTGATAATCTTTAGCCTCATTAAATCTTCCTCGTTCAACCAGAATACCAAGCATATTAGGCATCAATCGCATTGGGCAGACTTCAATACATCGACCACACCTAATACAGTCGCGGTGAGATGATATTCTGGTTTCTTTTTTAGGCAAAACTAAGATTCCAGAGGTAGTTTTTATCACTGGCACTTCAGTATTTTTTTGAGATAGTCCCATCATTGGACCACCCATAATTATTTTTCCTGGCTCTTTATCAAAACCACCACAGGCATCTATGACATTTTGGAATAAAGTGCCAATCCTTACTCGTAGATTTTGTGGTTCTTTGATAGCTAACCCTGTGGCTGTGACTATTCTATCTATGAGCGGTTTGCCTGAAATAACTGCTTCCATAATGGCTAATGTTGTAGCGGCATTTTGCACAACGACACCCACATCTAAAGGAAGCCCCCCTGATGGCACCTCACGATTTAATACTGCCTTAATAAGTTGTTTTTCTCCACCCTGCGGATATTTTGTTTGAAGTGGGATGATATTGATATTTTTTTCTTCTTTAGTTGCTTTTGCCATTAATGATAGGGCAGAAGGTTTATTTATTTCGATAGCAATAAGTGCCTTTTTAGCCTCTAATGCCTTCATAATGATTTTCAACCCGACGGTTATGTCTTTAGCCCTTTCTATCATAATTCGTTGGTCTGCAGTAAGATATGGTTCACATTCAGCACCATTCAATATAACCGTATCAATAGGTTTATCCTCTGGTGGAGATAATTTTACATGGGTTGGGAATCCAGCACCCCCTAAACCAACAATACCTGCCTCTTTGATTATTCCGCGTAATTTTTCTTTCGGAAGTCTTTCCCAATCACGGTGAGATTCTAATTCCACCCATTTATTTTCATTATCAGATTCAATGGTGATAGCCAAACAACTACCAAGAACAGGATGGGGCATCTGACCTATCTCAATTACTTTACCAGAAATAGTCGCATGCACATTAGCACAGACATAACCTGGACTCTTGCCGATTACCTGGCCTGTTTTAACTTCATCTCCTTTTGCTACACATAGTTCACAAGGGGCACCAATATGTTGTCTTAGAGGAATAACCACTTTACCCGGCAATGACATCTCACGGATAACTTTATCTTGTGTCCAGACTTTTTCATCTCTGGGATGAATCCCGCCTTTAAATGTTAATACATCCATTATATTCCTACCATTCAATATCAATAATGTAGAGATTATACTTTTATTTTTTAAAAAAGTCAAGAAAAATTTCAATCTGTGTAGTTAACTTTAGACCTGTGTCCGAAAAGGAGATATGGATAGGGTTCTGCAAGATAGGATTTGGGGGAGACAACAAATAAATATCAAATATTAAATATCAAAATGTAAAATTACAAATCAAATTTCGTAAGCGTTCAGCCACAGAGGCACAGAGTTCACAGAGAATTAAGGCAATTAGCCACAAATGGACACAAATTAACCTCTGACATCCCATATGTAGTGCGAACCTTTAGATTCACCTTCCTGCTTGCCAGAAGCGAGGCTAAAGCCTCGCACTACAAATCTTTTTGTGCATTCGTGTTCATTCGTGGTTATATATTCCCTCTGTGTTCTCTGTGACTCTGTGGCTATATCCTGAACGGTTACTTAACCCAATTTCCATAGAGGCTTCTATTCTATATCTACATTCACCCCATCATAATATAACTGATCGAAGTTTAAAACTCCATTCATCAATAGATCTACACCGAAATAAAAGGTGTAGTCGCCAATGGGAAGTGTCGTGGTATTCAACACTTGATATGGTGAAAGATTAAAGAGTGGACCTCCATAGCCACGAATAGGAATATTAGACCTGACCCATCCTGAATCCAGTGTATACCAATATAGTCCAAATGGTGATGTAGCGGCTACCCACCAATCTGCTTCCTTTCCACTGTAGCTACCAGGGACAAGGGATACAGTTATAGTCAAAATTGTTCCCTGTAGTATTATAAGCGGACCATCTGAATTATTGGCTTTTATATCAGGTTCGGGTGGTATAGGGGTATGGTAAAGTACTACTAAACCATAATTGTAATCAGCGATAACCACATCATTTGCACCATCACTATTAATATCTCCGACATCAAGTCCGTGCGGATTGTAATGGGATGCATAGGGAAGTTGGTATAGTTCATAAGGTAAAAGTGTCCCCTCAGCACCCTGAAGATAAACCCCCATAGCCATCCAGCCACCATGGGCTACTATAACATCATTTCTTCCATCAAAGTTAACATCTTCTATCTCTACGGCCTCCGGGATATCATAGGATGGGTAACTTATAGCTGGATTAAGTGTGCCTGAATTATTTTGAAGAAATGTCCCGATGAAAGAGTTAGGTTGGTTTCCTCCATAGCTTACTACAATGTCTTCTAAAATGTCCCCGTTAATATCTCCTACCGCTACACCCCGGGTAAGTTCGTCCTCGCCAAGGTCATAGTAGACTGGTAAACCAAATGTTCCATTAATCTCTTGATGAAGGACACCAATATTTGGATAGAAACCTTGCCCACTCATCACGATAATATCTGTTAAACCATCATTATTAACATCTCCGACATCCAGATCATCGTAACCACCATGGGTAACACTATAGGTAACAGGTGGATTCAGTGTACCGTTTATATTCTGAAGAAATACATCTACATCGGGAGACTGTGTGCCCCAGTCAATGGATACTACATCAAGAAGACCATCATTGTTAAAATCTCCAATCCTGAGCTTATATGTATTACTCACACTGAAATGATTAGAAGGATAAGTAACCATAGGATTTAGTCCCCCAGAGCCATTTTGGTAAAAAACGCCAATAGCATTGTGTGCGGTAACAACTACATCATTCCTCCCATCGTTGTTTAAATCACCAATATCAACAGAATTTCCATTACCAGCAGAATATTTTACTGGTGGCTCAAGTTCTCCCAAAACGTTTTGTAAGAAAACAAAAATGTGATAATCACTTTCAGGGTCAAAATAAAAAGAGGTTGTCATTACCACATCATTTCGACCATCACCGTTCACATCTCCTATAGCCACTGCCTCTGGCCAGGAACCTACTGGATAGGCTACAAAATGAAGAAAAAGATTGGAATTCTGGAAGACTTTTTCCTTTATCTCTGGCTTAACTTTTTCATCCAGGATTTTTAATCTCTCAAATCCCCTAATTACTGCAGTCCATTTATTTCCTGTCTTTTTTAAGTACTTGCTATCAATTGACTTTCCTGTTCCTTCACTGACATTAGTAATGTCGTGACAATATGCTGCACTTTGAAGTCCAATACAAAAGAGAGCAATAATGACCGATGTAAATCTTTCTTTTCTATTCATATCTCACCGCCTTAAATTTCAAAAATAGTGAATTTAGCGGAACTTCCCCCAGAAAACAAACAAAAAATCGAGTTAACCTATTGTTAATTAAGAAGATATGTTGAAAGTGATTTTGAGACTTTCGTAGCTACAATTGAACAGACAGGTTTATTTCTAATCCTTCATAAAAAATATTATCTCATAAATTGTAAAAATTGTCAACTTTTTTTAAAATATTAAAAATATTCGTAGGCACACTTTTAAAATATATTTTGGTCGTATCCTCTTGATACTCATAAACTTAAATCCGCTTTTTAGATGATTTTTAGGGGGAAGTTCTGCTACATTTATTACATAATTAAATATCCCTTTCTACTTCTCTTCTGCTCCATCTATCCATCTTTTATCCATCCTAAGATTTATTCCTTTTTAATACACCTCCTCTTTTGAAACCTAACCTCAATGTTTATAATGTGTTATATATATCTACATTACCTCCTAAACACCCCCAAAATCTACCCTCTTAATATTATAGTCCCTTGATTTTACAGAGGTTAATAGGTCCGACCCTCTTTTATGAACGCACTCGGATAAAATTTAGCGTTGATTTTATTAGCCGTTCCGGCTAACTATTTTTTCCTTCTCCCCCAATATTTTTGAGCGAAATTCTTACTTCCTTCTTTACTTTACTTAGTTCTAATTTCTTTCTATATCTCCATGTCCGCACATGAACAGGGATAAACTCTATCCCTACCGATATATGCACTTAGAAAAAATCCCACCTCCTTAATTCCCTGCCAGCGAGGGAGAAGGGAAAGTACTTCCTTTAATCTTAATGCGGGGAGATTTCTCTTCTAACCGCACAGATCGAATAATTGTGCTGAATAGTTACTTTTCCCCCTTATAATTTCCCTAAATCTTCCTTTGCAGTCTTTGCGTCCTGGCCTGAAACTTACTTTTTTTTCACGCAAAGGTTACTCTAAAAAATGAATTTATACCACGAATACCACACATAGCACGAAGATTCACTAAGACTATCACTTGTATTTGTAACTATTTCTCCAAATGAAATGCAAGGTGAGTGGGTAGTCAGGTAATCAGGTGATTCAGATAAAGCGTTAAACTGGTCACTGATAACCGATAACCCTGATTCCACTTTCGATGGCTAAAGTATTACTAATTTCAGGGTTATCTTCCTTAGTGTTTGGCTGTGGTCTTAGTGCCTTAGTGCTTTTTTATTGTCTCACTAACCTTACCACCTTATTTATCTCTTCCTTTGAAAGTCCGGTTATCTTAGTAATCACATCAATATTAAATCCCTCTGAATACATAGCCTTAGCAGCCTCTACTGCTTTCCTGTATTCACCTTGCTGTATCCCTTGCTGTATCCCTTGTTGCATTCCTTGTTGCATTCCTTGTTGCATTCCTTGTTGCATTCCTTGTTGCATTCCTTGTTGCATTCCTTGTTGCATTCCTTGTTCTATCAATTTCATAGCGGTAGTCATTGTTGCTTCAC
>JBFLXS010000185.1 GCA_040755795.1 bacterium
ATCATTTCTACCTTTGCTGCTGCCCGAATGATTCCAACGATATTCTCCAGTTCCTCTCGTTTATACTCAGGAAGATAATCTATACTTGTTTTCATAATATCCTCAATAATTCAGTAGCCTAACGATAGAGCTCACCTGCTGCGGGGAGGATTACCACTAAACTTTGTAAACAAGATAAAAGATTGAGAGACCACAAAACTCTGACCACGGCACAGCCCCCCGCCGTCAACTGCAACGCAGGGTTAGGCAATATCCCCTAGACTCAAGGTCTCCTCTGCTTAATTAGATTTTGCTCTCCTGTGTAGTTCCTATCTACGGTTGTAGTATGTCTCTCATCCTTCGTTTTGGTTGTGGTTCTTGGCCCCTCGACCACATACCCTGCTTCTCTGTAGATGCTGACCGCTATCTGACTTTCTCTGATTCGTCTCTGTGGGAATGCTGTGAGAAACCTTCATCCTTTTTGCTGCAACAGCTGTAATTGTATCATAATTTATGCGACGGATTCAAGTGCCTAACACTGAAATAAGCGGTGAGCAAAGCGAATCCGCTTCATTGATTTGTTAGTAAAAGATTCACTCCGCCGTCTTTTTCTGGCTTACTTCCTTTCTTAATAATTTAGTATTGTATCCCCAAAATTGCCGGGGGCACTGCTCCCAAACCCCCGTTGTGGAATTGCGTTCCCCCAATGGGGTCTGGGGCAACGCCCCAGAATATTACCCTCCTGAATAGTTACCTACTTTAACTTATCCACCCCTTCTTTGTTGCCTAACTCTGTATAACCTGCCTACCTACCTACCTAAACGGTTACGAATTCTCTTCTCTTTCTCACACAAACCCAGAAATAATTGTGTGTCTTACCATTTTGACTCTTATTCCTCATTATTACTTTGATAACTTATTCCTCCCAAAGACATTTGTTCTTCTTTTTGCCTCTTCCATTTAACATAATCAGTATATAATCCTTTTGGACGCAAATCCTCAATCTTCTCGCTTTCTTTGCCTTCCTCAATCTTCATAGTGAAACACTCATATCCTTCTGCATTCGTTACAGACCCCTTTGAAGTAATCGCTGAAAGCCATGTTGCTAAACGAGCACCAATCTTATCCTCTATTACAAAATCCTTTGCCCAATCAATCTCAAGAATCTCTGACTCAGACTTAGGAATTATGATATTAAATTGAATCTTCTTCCAAAGGTTCATCTCTTTAACCCTTTGAAGGTCAAAGAATGTATCTATCCAGAGCATTACTGGTTCAAAGTTTCCTGCCTTAGAGGATTTATAGACAAGGGTAAATTCAAAATCCTCTGATTCAAATTCAGTAGTCTCTTTATCTTTGTCTATAGCGATATTAAGTGATAAATAAGCCATAATGCGATAGGCATCTATCTCTAATGGTTGAGGATAATCTAAATAGGTGGCTACACTCCGTCTAAACTTATGAATGTCTAAGCGTGGTCTTCCCCAGTCCTGTAAGTGGTCACAAAGGAGAAGCAAAAAGGAGAGCGGAAAGTTTTTACAAGAAATTTCTTCTCCTTTAACTCCATGGGTTAACACTGCATCTATTGCTGATTGATACCTCTCCACCAGAGTGCTCTTAACACTTGAAGATTCAAGCAGTTCTTGTAGATGAATAGCACTCAGATGACCATGGTCAAGACCATCTTCCTTCTTGATACTCATTTTAAGATTCTTCTCCACCACCTCACCAATAGAGTTTTTTGCATTCTCTATAGCCTCTTTGATTATACCAATGCTCTTTTTGATTGATTCATTTTCAAAAAAATCACCAATCTTTTCAGCAGAGTCATAGATGGAAAAGATATAGCCAATATCGTGAAACAGAGAAGCAATCAACCAACTTCCTAACAGGGTTTCTTTCTCCATTGGAATTTTTTCAAGAAGCATCCCCTTTGAATTATATGTATGAAGTAAAAGCAAACCCAGCAATGAAACATCAAAGGAATGGAAGATATGGTCCCGATAGGATGAATGAGAGAGATAAAGAACCGATTCCATCTCCCAAAGTTTTCTCATATAACTACCAATGCGGATTGAGCGTGGAATCTTGCAGTAAGAATGCCCATATTCAGTTAATAGATAAATGAATGACAGAGTAGCCCCCTCTGCAGTATAAAAGAAAACAACAGGGGCATTAACCTCTGATGTTTTTCTCCTATGCAAGATGTAGAGAATAAATATGCTTAGATTATAACAAAAACTAAGTCTTGCTAAAGGACTACGGGATGAGTCAGCAAGGAATTTATCTAAAACATCTTTTTTGAGCAGATAGGCACAAAACCACGCTTTTAGCCACAAACTCTCTATGTTTATCCCACCTTCAGGAGAATATTTATCACTTAGCTTTTTATTGTCTTCACTAATAGAGGACAGAAGTTCCCACAGAAATTCTCTTGTTGACTCAACAATCTTGATACATAGATTTTCTACCTTTTTTACTTTTTTACTCGTTACAGAAAATCTCTTTATTACCTCACATTGGGAAGCAATAAGTGTCCACACAGTCTGAAAGCATAAAAGCCTGGGATTGCTCCATAATTCCTCTGACTGATTTTTATCTTGAGGATACAACTTTTTTCCTTTTTTAAACAATTCTTTTGCTTTTTTTAAGTATCGTTTAGCATCATCTGAATTTGGAGACTCTCTTCCAAGAATAGCCAGTGCTCTGCTTAAGGAAAGGATTGTCACAAGGAATTCCTCAAATATCATTTCCTTAATCCCTTCATCCTTTTTTCGGAAACAATTAAATAATTCTAAAGGAGGAGAATCTAACTTAGATAGTAGCCTCTCATTTATCTCTTTAAACGATACATCAGGTTGCTCTTCAGGTTGTCTTGCAGGAAGAATCCAAATATTTATCGTGGTTTCTATATAATCGCTTAAAATATCATCCGCTTGCTTTAGACCATGCTCTTCGCAAAAATTAATATACTCTCTACAGGCAACATAAAGCCTTGTCCTTGAACCATCTTTTCGAGCATCTTCAACCATTTTCCTATACTTTTGTTCATTAACCCTACACCATTCAACATTTACCTCAGCCACTAAAAGTTCCATTATTATCATACCAAGCTTTGCTTCGTATGATTCAATCTGGCTCCCCCATTCAGACACTAACCAATTGCAAAGAAGAAATATCTCTTTTTTATCTTGATATTGATAGTAAATAGCACAGCAAGAAGTAATCCCTTTTTTAGATAATGGGTCATTAGAGTCAATTTCATTTTTAGCCACATAGCAGTCTTCTTCCTTAAATTTCTCAAAGACATCGTTAACAAATCCTTTTTGTTCTAATGTGTCGTTTTCATTAATATTAATATCTACTGTTTCTTCCTTCCAAAGATAGACTACTCTAATCTCTCCTTCATCATTCTTCCTTAACCGAATGATACAAGGAACCCTAAATACCCTTCCCATTGCTTCAAGATAGGTTTTTAGAACCTCACCTGGTTCACTTTTTCCCCTTGGCACATTACTGAATTCTCTAATAAAACGCTCAAATAAATCTGCTATCCGTTTATTATCATCCAGTTCAAATTCTCTTTCTGTCATTTTTTCCAAGACTCCTTTCTACAGCTTCGGTAAATTCAAATAAGTCTGCGGGTTTTTCTACATAAAATAAAGGTGGGGGGGTTACTGACATTATCGCCTTTTTATCACTTTCATCAATGATAGCTGAAAGAACAATCACTGACACATCAGAGGCTGTCTTTGCTCCCTCTATCCTTCCCTCTCTCAGTGCCTCAAGTAACCTTATCCCCACCTGGCGTGGTGGTGTGTTAGAAGAAACTATGCTTTCTCCTCCCACAGGTTTCATCCTGATGTCTAAGATGACCAGGTCAAATCTTCTTTCCTTTAACAAATTCGTTGCTTTTAAATCATCCTCTGCAACAGTAAAGGAATAATCAGGATGTTGTTCCCTTATAAACCCTATTTGCTGATTAATTCCCCTTTCAAGTTGGTCCTCAATCCATAAGATTTCAGCCATATCATTCCTCCTTTTTGATTGACAAAGCATCTATAATTGGCAGGGTGACTGTAACTTTGGTTACATAGCCCTTTCCTTCTTTAGAATATACGCCTCTCTCCCCTGAGTAGCTCTCTATGGTTATATCCCCCCCTCCTTGCTCACGAATAATCTTTTGTGCCTCAGAAAGCCCTAATCCTGAACTACGGCTATCTTTCTCTGCCGCCCTTCCCCGATAGCCCCTTTCAAATACCCTCTCTATTTCATCAGGAAAAATCCCTATACCAAAATTTGTAAAGATAACTGAGATTCCATCAGATGTATCCCTTGAATAGATTTTGATTATTTTATCAGGAAAGCTATATTTAACAGCATTATCAAGAAGATTCTTTATTGCCTGGATAATCCTTTCCTTTTCAATAATGGTAGAGGGAATTTTTTTGATAGAATCAGAAACATCAATCTTTATATTTTTCTCTTTTGCTATTGACCTAACCCCTTCAATGCAGGCAAGGATAATAGAGGAAAGTGAAATATATTCCTTCACGGGTCCAGGAACTGTCTTTGTCTCAAGTGATTGTAACGACATATTGACCATATTTGATAGTCTCTCTATCTCATTAGAGATATTTCTGTAGTAATTCTCAGCCAGACTTGAACAGGTTCCTTTCTGACAACGAGAAAGCCAGATTCCTGCATCAGTTCTAATGGGGTGAAGGGCTGTCTTAAATTCATGGGCAAGGTCTGATGTTGCGGTTTGCAAATTCTTATATTTGTTTTTTAATTCAGCGTCTTGCTCTTTTAATTCATCAGCTTGTTTAAGTAACTTAATCTCTTCCAACATATTGCTTATAGCTGATGCAAGGAGTTGTAATAGGCTATTGAAAAATAGGCGTTCAGCCCTCACAATATCTTTCATTGAGCCTGAAGAAGAAGGTCCTAATGCCAGGGCAATCTTTAATTTCTTCTCATCATCCCTTATCAGGGTAAACCCCTCCATTTTTCTTGCATCATCTCCTTTAAAACCTGAAGATTCATCCTTCATCTTTTTTATGTTTAAATGGACATTCTCAATCTCATCACACCCTGCTTTTCCAACGATAGGCAAAATAGTTTCTTCTTCCTTATCACTGGCAAATAATATACTTTTGGGTATCCTTAAAAAGTCATTTATCTCCTTCAAGGTAGAAGAGACCATCCTTTCAAGCTCAGTAGGTTCCAGGCTGGTAAAGATAAGGGCTATTCGGTGTAAAAATGCCTCCTCCTCTGCCTTCTTAAATTCACGATGAATGGTATTAGCCATATCACTAATAATCGTTATATAATTCTCCATCCATTGTTTTCTCTGGTTAAAATCTTCAGGGATATGTGGAGTCATTTTGGAGATATAATCACTAAGTTTCCCTATCGTTTCCTCATGTATCTCTGTTGGTAGCCTTGTAATATCAACACGCTTACAAAGTTCTGCCTTGCACTTTTCTTCACCTTCTCTGAAAGTAGGATTACCAGATGCCCATTCCTTGAGATGTTCAACAATAGCCCATTTATTGTCTTCATAGAGTATTTGTCCCCCAAAAAACACTGCTACATGCTTATTGGCAACGACTATAGGGGCTACTACCTTAACAATTCCTAAATGGCAGGGATATCCTTCGGCTTTCATTTTCTTTCTATTAATAAATTCCCCAGCAGTATCGGAATCACAAATCCTGCAGGTTTCATCTCCTGGCTTTGTTTTTCCATCACGAAGGGTTATTTCCCTGAATTTCTGACAGAATTCCATTCGTGGCTGAACTATTGGAGTAATCTCTCGTGGCTTTCCATCTTTAAATTCTATGATAAATAGGGGTATATTATGCTTAAGGCTAATCCCTGTCTGGATTATTGTAAGGATGTCCTCAGAAATAATCTCGGTAAGACAAAGTGGCTGAAATGGCCAGCCTCTTTCTTTTAACAAATTAAGTTCCATCTTTCTTTCCTCTAAAAGATTGTTTTGTCAACTACCTGCCATCGTGCCTCAATGGTATCCGCTGACAAATCAGCACCACAATCCCATTCGACAAAGTATCCGCCATTGAAAACCTTCAAAAAATTGCTGTAATCTCGAAGGGCTTCAAACGCCTCATATTCAAGATAGGGAGTGATATCAAAATTGCCAATGCGACCATCATCCGCAACAATGGATAATACCCAATTGGGTTGTGGAAAAACTTCTATTATTCTCATTGATCAAGTCCTTTGATGGGAAGTGGTGTTTTACCACTTACAGCTAAGTTCCAGTCAGCAAGTAAATCTTCTTGATGAATCTCAATCCATGCAACGACCAGTTTGTGTTTATTCGGTGGTAGTTCACCAGCCAACAGTGATCCGTCAGAAATTGAGTACACTGCAACTTTCCCTTGGTAATCAGCATGGATATGTGGCTCTTTATGTTTCTCGATATCTCGAAAGAACATCCGAATAAGAATTCCATAAAACATTGAAATTGTTGGCATTCTGTTTTTCTCCTACTTTGATTTGATGTGGTCTTTTTTCGCTCAACCGGCTATCACTTATGTCGATTTTCTCAATAAACCTAACGATTGAGCTCACCTGCCGCCAACACTACGGGCACAAAACTTTGAAAAACCACCAAATTTTGATAGGGCATAGAACTTTGAAAAACCGCACACTGTTGGCGGTCAGGTGCAGCGATTTGTTAGACATAAATTAACTAGACTCAATCACTTTCTTTGCATTGTGAAAGTCACTATCAACATTGAATGTGTATAATAACCATAGAAAAGCGTTAAACCCTGACCATTTGGAGCCCAGATGAATAACAGCAGTTCGATTTTTTCCAATATCCATAATTCGGGTTCGGGATATTTCGGGTTCGGATGTGTTTGGAAGATTGATTTCTATATCTATTGATCCGCCTTCCTCATTCAGTACGCGCCTTATTTTGTAAGTCTTGGACATATGAGGCGAAGTAATCAGATATTTGTCTCTTTCAAGACGCTCTATTTTTGAAACCCATTTAGGATATAGCTTAGCATAGTTGTTTGGTTCAGAAAGCCAAGCCCATACTTCATTGTATGGTTTTAAAATGATCGCTTTCGTAACATGCGTATCATCAAAAAGTCTTCTTCCCACGAAAAGAAGAGTACCGATTAAAAGACCCAGTAAGATGAAAATAACAGTTTTGATCATCTTTTTCCTCTTTATGTCTAACGATCAAGTTCAGGTGCGGCGGGGAGAATTACCACAAAAGTTTGATAGCAAGATAAAACTTTGAGAGACCACAAAACTTTGACCACGGCACAGTCCCCCGCCGTCAACTGCAACGCAGGGTTAGACAAAAACTTTGATTCGCTGTCTTTTCCTCTGCCTCACCGAATTATTGTGCATTCCTCATTCACGGTTTGACCCTAAAATATCTCCTTTTTATTTTCTCACACAAAGCCACAAAGAACACAAAGGTTTATTGTTTTATTCAATTCCTT
>JBFLXS010000186.1 GCA_040755795.1 bacterium
CTCTGCGGTGAATTGTTATCTGAACGATTACAATTACTTTTATATACTATTTTCTCTTATTTGTCAAGATTTTTTAACATTTTTTCAAAATATTAGTGGCGACAAATTATCTCTAAAGATAAACTTTCCCTTCAAATTACTGAACTTAGAAAGTATTAAAGTTGGCATATTCACTACCACCCCCCTTATTTCATTCTCTTAACCCACTTAAATATATTCTCTATAATTTCCTCAAGAAAGCCTATCCTTTCTTCGTTAAGATTATTTACAAAGCTAATAATCTTTGAAGATAATAGTTCTTTTCGAGTTAAGAAAATATCTGAGTTAGAGAAAGAAAATAACTCCGAGAGAGTAATTCCTAATGCATGAGCGATTTTCTTAAGGATGGTAATAGTTGGATTAACCTCTGCCCTTTCTATCTGGCCAAGATATTTAGGAGTTATTTCTACCTTTTCAGATAAACTCTCTTGAGTAAATTTTTGTGTCTTTCTAAGAGACCGAATACTTTTTCCTAAGTTCTTTCAAAAAATAAATCTTGTGTTATCAACAGGTTACAAATTAGAAAGATTAAGGTTTGGCACTTCAGATTTGCGTTTCATAAAATTAATTTGACCGTTTTCTCCAAAATTGATAAGGAAAGGAATTTGGGAGAAGGAAAAGTTTGCGGTCTGTGAAGACCAATTAACTCAACGCCCAATTTTATCCAAGAGCGTAAAAAGGAGGTGGAGGTGAGAAGGCTATGCAAATAGATAAAATTCTGGTTAGTCTTCGCCGCAGACATCAGCAGAAATATAGATAAAGTTAAATACTTTAGGACACGAGGCAATTTTCTTGTGTAACATTTGATTAAATCTTTTCTTTCTGCCATTCTAAAACTTCCTTTAAAGCCCTACTGATTATCTTAATAGTTTTATCATCACCTCTTCTGATTAGTTCTATAATCTCTGAAATTATTATCTCATGCTGTGATAGTAACTTTGCCGGAGGAAAGGTAAAAAGTTCATTAATCTCAATATTAAGTCCCTTAGCAATTTTTTCAATACTCTCAATGGATAAATTTCTTTCTCCTCGTTCTACAGCTCCAATGTAAGTATTATGCAAGTTGGCCCTCTCCCCTAATTCTTCCTGTGTTAATCCTAATGCCTTTCTTAATTCCCTTATTCTATTTCCCAGTTTAATTCGTAACTCTTCCATCTTTCCCTCCTATCTCTTTAATTTATATCACAATTCTCTTTAAAAATACAGAAACGATAAGTATTATTTTAAAAATTTTATATTTTTAAATATTTTTTACTTGACAATTATGACAATATATGGTATAATATAGTTTAGTAAGAAAGGTTGGGTAGAGGGAGAAAAGAGGGAGGTCGTTTAAGAATATATTTAAGAAACTTCTCCCAAAAAAGAGTGAAGAGGAGGTGAATAAAACAATGAATGAATCTAAAATGAAGTATATTAAACCGGCTGTAGGTTCACCAGAAGATTTTCAAGGTTTTTTTGCGCATGTATTTGCGATACTCTTCTTAGCAGCTGCATCAGCCTCAGTTGGAGCTGCTGCAATAGCAACCTATAGGGCTAGGCGGGCTGTTAGAAGAGCAAGTCCTGCTCTTCAGGCAAATATACGAGGGAACATAACAAAATAAAATGTTAAGTTGAAGGGAAGAAAATTAAATATTAGCTCTCTCTACCCAATTTTATTATTAATTTAAAAATTTAATTTTTTGATGAGGAGGAATATCTAATGTCAATGGAATATCAGCAATTAATGGAGGATACAAGTCCTCTTAAAACACAACCTATACCGGTAAGGAAATATAATCTTAGTTGGAAAAATAGAGAAGGGAAAGAGTATCTTAAGGTTTACGAATATAGAATTAAGGATTTTATAAATAAAAGACTCTTACCAACAGAATATTTCGCCGCACCACTTGGGGTCCAATTAGAATTAACTAATGCTTGTAATTTAAGATGTATTCAATGTTATAATAACTCTGGACAAAAACTTCCCAATGAGTTAACCATCTCAGAATGGGTTAAAGTAGTAGAAGAATTATGTGGGATGCAAATTTTTGAATGTGTTATCTCTGGTGGTGAACCTTTATTATTAGGAGATGACCTTTTTACTATTATGGATGTACTTTTAGAACATGATGTAGTAATATTATTTATTACAAATGGGTGGTTTTTAGACAGGAAGGTTTTTAATAGATTAAAGAAATATAAGTATGCACAGATACAAGTTAGTATAGATGGAGCCACTCCTTCTATCCATGATGAAATAAGGGGTGTAAAAGGTAGTTGGGAAAGGGCTGTTTATGCCGGGAAGCTGGTAGCAGATAGTGGTATTCCTTTGGTTATAGCCCATACTCTAATGGATAAAAATCTTCATGAGTTACCACAAATGATAGATTTATCTGCTGAAATTGGAGCAAAAGAATTTATAACAGAAGAAGCTGTCTTTACAGGAAGAGCTGCTCTAATTCACAAGAATCTTAAACTACACAAAAAGCAAAGAGAAGAATTTTATAAAATAATAGAGGCTAAATCTACTGAATATGTTAATTGTATGAGTATAAAATTAGCTGCAGATGTTGCCTTAGTTCTCCGTACATGTCGATTAGAGCCAAATAGAGGATATATCATAAGACCTACTGGAGATATCAGATTAGATTGTACTGCACCATTTAAACTTGGAAATATACGAGAAAATAGCTTCGAGGAAATTTGGAGGGTTGCCCGTAGAGCATGGCAACATCCAAAGGTTAACGAATTTATTGAACATTTACAGTCCAATGATGATTTGATGAAATTTAAAGATATAATTCCTTTTATCACAAAAGATATTTCAATAGAGGAGGTAAAATAGAATGGATATCTATGAATTGATATTATCCGAGAGTCCTAAAAAAGTTGAACATCTACTATATCGGAGAGAACCTGAAGGGATAGGAATAGTTCTTAATGAATCATTAGGTTGTATTGATTATTTGAATCCTACCGCGGCGACTATTTTTGAGTTATGTAATGGAACTAAACAAATTAGAAATATAGTAGAAATTATCTTTAATCAATTTGAAATAGAAATTACTAAACCAGAGGTGGTAAAAGATACTATTAAATGCATTCGCGATCTTGAAGGAAGAAAGTTATTAAAACATGGATAGAATCAAAGGTATTATAGTAGTGCTTATAGCTGTACTAACTAAGTATGAGTAGTATTCAACTTTACTACAAGCTTTCTTACCTATCTATTTTAATTCTATTAGTAAGTTTCTTTCTTGAAATAATAACAGGATATGTCCTCTCTATCAAGCACTTAGAAGAAAGTATTGACATTTCTTCCTTGAGAGATGATATTCATATAGATATTTATAATATTGCTCCCTCTAATTTCTCCATCATATTGACTACATTAAAACTATTAGGTAAGAAGTTTTCTCCTGAAGAAATTCAGATTCTAAAGCAAAAGATAAAAAATGATAACGAAGGAAGTGATATATTAAATTTTAACTATTCAATAAAGGTTGATCACTTAAATTTGCATTCTGGGCTATGGAAGGTATTTATATTTTTTTGTTTACCTACACTGATAACCGAATCTTTAATCTTTCTACCTCTTTTTATTATCTTTAAAATTTTACCTCCATTTTCAGAATATCTGAAAGTAATGTGGAATATTCTATCATTCTTATTATTATTCCAGATATGTTTCTGGGGGCATGAATTTGGTCATGTATTTGTCACTCACTTAGTTAAAGGAGTAGAATATGTAGTCAAAACACCTTTTAAATACAAATGTCTTGAGGTATGCTTAGCTGGAGGAATTTTAACAAAATTTGAGTTTAGATTTGAAAGATTTGGTAAAAGACTATGGTGTCCTATCGCGGGTCCATTTGTAAATCTCATGTTAGCCTTCATCTTCCTCATACCATATTTTTATACCAACATTACATTATTCTATATAGGTTTCATGATGAATATTGTAATGTTTTATATTCATTTACTTCCGGTGACAGTAGAAGGTATTTCGTTTGATGGAAAGAACTTTGTCCAGGAATTAGCACTTTTTAGGATGAGTAAAAGATATAAAAAAATTGACTTTTTCATATAGATATGATATTCTTATCCACGAGGAGGTAATTTAATGTCTATATTGAAATTAGAGGGATTAAGAAAGGAATATAAAACTTTTCTTGGGGGAAAAAAGACGATAGCTGTTGATAACATAGACTTAGAAGTCCAAAGGGGAGAGATATTAGGTTTCTTAGGACCAAATGGCGCAGGAAAAACTACTACCATAAAAATGATATGCGGCTTAGTAAATCCTACTAGAGGACAAGTGCTAATAGATGGAGATGATATTAACAAAGAGAGGAAAAAGGCTATGGGAAAAATAGGCGTGTTATTGGAAGGTAGTAGAAATATCTACTGGAGATTAACACCATATGAAAATTTAAGATATTTTGGTAATGTTCGGGGGATGAGAACAAAGCAAATAAAGACGAGAATAGATGAATTATTATATTTCTTTTCCCTGGATGAGAGAAAAAATGAACTAACCCAGAAACTTTCAAGGGGAATGCAGCAAAAAGTAGCTATTTCAGTTGCATTAGTTACTAACCCACAATTACTTCTCTTAGATGAACCTGTCGTAGGATTAGACCCTCATTCATCAAAGGAATTACAGGAAAGAATCATAAAAATTGCTAAAGAAGAAGGGAAAACAATAATTATTGCGACGCACCAAATGGATGTGGCTCAAAGGATTTGTGATAGAATAGCTATTATAAATAAAGGCAAAATAATAGTCTGTGATACTGTCAAGAATCTCTTAAACTTCCTTGAAGCTCAACATTATGAGTTTAGAATAAAAGGGACTTTAAGCAGAGAAGCTAAAGATAAATTAAGTAAAATTTCTTATTTAGAAGAGAATATTGACGGAACTGACACACAACTCAGTATAAATCTCACTCATCCCAATCTTCTCTATGAAATTATTAATATCTTAAAATCAGAGAACTTAAATATAATAAAAATTAGTAAGGAGGATGTAAATTTAGAAAAACTCTATTTTCAGATGGTGCCAGAAAAAGATGAGAAATTTTTTGTTACTTCTTAAAGCAGACATAGTCCGTGAGATTATTTTTTTGAAAAGATATCCAATAGATACCATTATAGGCCTTTTTATAACTTATCTATTCTTTATGGCTATATTCTTTGGGGCTAAGGCAATGGTAGGTAAAGATATCCCATTAAACTTTGGAGATACTGCCAGAGGTATAATAATAGGATATTTAATGTGGCTTTTTGCTACCTCTGGAATTCAGGATATGAGTAATGATATATCAGAAGAGACATTAACCGGAACTATAGAGCAAGTTTATTTATGTCCTATGGGGCCTATCTTACTCTTATTATCAAGAACATTAGCTGCTCTTTTATCTACAATTATATTTTTACCAATTATTTTCTATATATTACAACTCTCAACCGGAATTTATTTAGAACTCAAATTAAGTTCTACTTTGCCTATATTGATATTTACATTCATAGGACTATGTGGATTTGGATTCATCTTAGCCGGTATGACATTAATCTTTAAAAGGATAGATCTTTTACTTCTGCTGATGCCTATTTTACTCCTTGTTTTAGCCATGATTCCTATAGAAACTTTATCTCATGAACTTCAGGTACTTGCTGGATTTTTCCCTCTTAGCCAGGGGATAAAATTAGCTAGACTTATACTGTTAGAGGAACAAGGATTCCTTACTTTACTCAAAAATGGTGAGGTTTTAGTATTAGTCTTAAACTCTATATGTTATTTCCTGGTAGGGGTATGGGGATACAAAATAGCGGATAAGATTGCCAGGGATAAAGGATTATTGGGACATTATTAACAAAAGGATATTCAAATGAGAGATTTTATTTTACTCATTAAAGCAGAGATGACAAAGGATTACATTTTTATAAAGAGGTATCCTATGGAGGCAATAGGTGGCATCTGTTGTGTATATCTTATGTTTTTAGGTATTTTTTATTCTGCCAAATTTGCCTATGGTAATCAAGAGCCAATATTCTTAGGTAATACTCCAGAAGGTTGGATACTGGGATATTTAATCTGGCTTTTTGCCGCTGCGGCTACCACATATATGAGTGAACAATGGCATAACGAAGCATTAACAGGTCTGTTAGAACAACTTTATATCTCTAAATCTGGACCAATATATATATTATTAGCCAGGGTATTGTCTGTATTCTTATATATTTCGGTCATATTCCCTATCTTCTTCTATATATTTCAACTCTCAACCGGAATTTATTTAGAACTCAAATTAATCTCTACTTTACCGATATTCATATTAACCTTCCTTGGACTGTGTGGATTTGGATTCTTCTTAGCCGGTATGACATTAATCTTTAAAAGGATAGGACCATTATTCTTAATTGTTCCCATTTTCCCACTGGGATTAGCTATCTTTCCTATAGAGGATTTATCTGTTAATCTTCAAAGGCTTACCTTGTTTTTACCATTGATTTATGGAGTAAAATTAATAAGACTCACAATATTACAAGACCAAAATTTTATTGTGTTATTTAGAAATGGTGAGATTGTTATATTACTATTAAATTCTATCTTTTATTTATTCTTAGGTATATTATGGTATAAAATGGCGGATAAGATTGCCAGAAATAAAGGATTATTAGCACACTATTGATAGAAAAAGTTAAATGATGAGCAGACAAGTTTTGTTAAATTCAGTACTAGCAACATCTTTCTATTTATTCATGACTATCTTTCTTTTTATAAAGGAAGGGGTGGCTTCTCAAATTTACCCGGTGGAGGGTATCACTCTATTTGGGGTAAAAGATGCGGTCAAGATTGCCTTAGATAACAATAAGCAACTCCTTGTTTTTAAGAAGAAATTGGATGAGGCATCACATCAGGTGAAGATGTCTCAATCAGAGATGTATCCTAAACTTAATCTTAGCGGTGGACTTTCTTACACCAAATGGTTAAAGAGAAAGAAATATCCTGTAGAATTTAACCTCGGAGAAGAAAAAATCACTGATTTATTGGAAGAACCTGCCTATCCTCCCTATAATCCCTTTCTTTCTCTTTCACTCTCTCAAAATCTATTTGATCGCGGCAAGACCCAAAATACCATAAAACTATCCCAAGAAAACTTAAAAGAACTCGAAATTGACTATCAACTCCTTGCCCAACAAATTACAGAAGAGGTTGCAGAGGCATATTATATCTGTAAAAAAACTATGAAAACAGAAACTGGAGTTTCGTGAATTTTTGAAAAAAAGCTAAAAAAAATCTCTCATCCTGCCGATAAAGAGAATAGTAACAAATCTCAATAAAGGAGGATGAGAGATGAATACATTCTTTTTATCGACATTTGG
>JBFLXS010000187.1 GCA_040755795.1 bacterium
ATTATTAAAAAAATTGAAATTAGTAGAAACTAATAGAAATTTATGGAAATTTGTTGTTTCCCACAATCAATTTCTACCTATTTCTATAAATTTCAATCTATTTCTATTATCTTATCTCCATATCTTCTTTATCTCCTTATCCCCCTTCTTACACTTCTAATGTATAACCTGAACGGTTACAATATTTCCAATAATTTTTCTTCGCTCTCGGTTCATTTTTCCCTATCCTTTTGGTCTTTGGTCTGTGGTCTTTAGTCTCTACTTCCTTATATTCATTCCCAAATCTTTTATCATCTGCATATCTAAACTTGCATCTCTTCCTGGCGTTGTTAAATAATTTCCGATGATTAATCCATTTGCCCCGGCTAATAAAGATAATGCTTGTAAATCCCTTAAATTCACCTCACGACCTCCAGCGATTTTAATGATTTTATCTTTTAAAATCAATCTAAAAATAGCAATTGTTTTTATTATCTCCAGCGGAGATAACGGTTTAACATTTGCTAAAGGTGTTCCTGGTATCGGATTTAAAATATTAATAGGAATACAATCTACATTCAGCTCTTTTAAGGCAAAGACAAATTTTATCCTTTCATCCCAATCCTCACCTAAGCCAATAATTCCTCCACAACAAACCTCTAATCCTACTTCTTTTAATATTTTTAAAGTAGATAATCTATCTTTATAAGAATGGGTCGTGCAGATTTGTTTAAAATAATTTTCCGATGTCTCAAGATTATGATTATATCTGCTCACTCCTGCATTTTTTAAAGCATAAGCCTTATCTTTTGTCAAAGTTCCCAGTGAACAATCTAATTTTAAGTTCGTTTCTTCTTTTATTCTCTTTAAAACACTAATAATCTTTTTGAAATCTGTGGTATCGGGTTTTTCTCCGCTAATGACAATACAGAATCTTGTTGCCCCTGAAATTTCTGCATCCTTAGCTGATTGTAAAATTTCTTCCTCACTCTTAAGAGAATAAACAGGTGTATCAGTTTTATAATGTCCAGACTGGCCACAGAATTGACAATCCTCTGAACACGCCCCTGATTTGGCATTTATAATAGAACATAAATCAATTCCTTCCCCACAATATTCCTTTCTTACTCTATTCGCTAAAGATACCAAATCTAAAATACTTTCTTTATCTAATTTAGAAAAGTATATTGCTTTACTAAAATGGAGCGGCTCACCCCGTAAAAGACTTTTAGAAATTTCTAATAATACTTGATTAACCATTCTTTATCTTATTTCCTCAATCCTAACTTCTGAATAATGTCCTGGTATCTATTTGTATCTTTTTGAGTTAGATAATTAAGTAATCTTCTCCTTTGTCCAACGAGTTTAAGCAATCCTCTTCGTGAATGATAATCTTTAACATGCACCTTAAAATGTTCAGTCAAATAATTAATTCGATCCGTCAATAGCGCTATCTGAACCTCTGGTGAACCTGTATCTTTTTCATGCATTCGATATTTTTCAATCAATGTTTGTTTTCCTTCTGTCGTTAATGACATTTGAGCACCTCCTTGTATTTGGTAATTGGTAACTGGTAATTGGTAATTAGTTACCAGTTACTTGCTTTTAATATTTGTTTTGCTTTATTTTCATCCTCGTTTAATTGTCTAATTAAACTATCCTGGTCTTTAAACGGTTTCTCATCCCGTATTCTTGTTATAAAAGAAACATTTAATTCTTTAAAATAAATTTCCTGATTAAAATCGAAGATATGGACTTCCAAATAGAGTTCTTTTTCTTCTCCAAATGTTGGACGATAGCCCAGATTAGCCACACCTTCATATCTTTCATCATCCATTTTTACCCTGACCGCATAGACACCTTTTTCAGGTAATAAAATTTCTTCATCCCATTTTAAGTTTGCAGTAGGATAACCAAGGATTCTTCCTCTTTTTGTGCCATGGATAACTTCGGCTCCAATCGTATAAGGTCGGGATAGAAGTAAATTTGCCTTTGCTACCTCCCCTTGCTTTAGATATTCCCTTATCCTTGTGCTACTAACAATTTCATCTTCCAATTTAACTGGCTCAACTACCTGTAATTTAAACCCTTTTTTTGCACTTAATTCTTGTAATAACTGGACATCCCCTTTTCTTCCTCTTCCAAATAAAAAATTTGTTCCAATCCACATTTGTTTCATTTTTAATTTATCAATGAGCACTTTTTCTATGAATTCCGTTGCCTCAAGGTTCATTATCTCTTGTTCAAAATCAGTAACTATGCACACATCCATACCCAGATGAGAAATAATGTTTAATCTCTGGTCAAGGGTAATTAATGGAGCAGGCATAGTTGATGATAATATTTTTCTTGGATGAATCTCAAAAGTCAAAAAAAGACTTGTAAGTCCTTTTTTTCTACAAGAATTAATCAGTCCTGTGATAATTTTTTGATGACCTAAATGCACTCCATCAAATACACCTATCGTTAATCCCACATTTTCATATTCAAATTGAGCTGGAATTCTCCAGAAAATTTTCATTTTAGACTGATAAAAGGTAACCGTTCAAGATATAGCCACAGAGTCACAGAGAACACAGAGAGAATATATAACCACGAATGAACACAAATACAAAAAGATTTGTAGTGCGAGGCTGTAGCCTCACTTCTGGCAAGCCAAAAGGTGAACCTAAAGGTTCCCACTACATTTATGGGATGTCAGCGATTAATTCGTGTGCATTTCTGGCTAATTCCCTTAATTCTCTGTGAACTCTGTGCCTCTGTGGCTGAACGCTTACGATAAAAGAACCTCTTCTACCTTAATTTTCCCTTCTATTAAATCTTTTAAGCCAATCGAATCTTCGATTTTGAAATTGCCACTTTTAATCCTTTTCAATGAGGTTAAATGTCCCCCTACCCCTAAAGCCTCACCTATATCTGCACATAAAGTCCGAATGTAAGTTCCGGAAGAACAAGTAACTTTAAATTCAAATTCATCCTGATGTATAAAATTTAAAAGTTTGATTTCAAATATCTTTACCTTTCGAGGTTGTCGTTCTACTTCCTTTCCAAGCCGGGCTAATTCATATAACCTTTTACCTTTATGATGTATTGCAGAAAACATAGGTGGAATTTGATTTATTTCACCCTCAAAATCTAAAAGTACCTTTTCAATATCCTTTTTTTGAATAGTAAAGTTAGATTTTTGTTCAATTATTTGTCCCCAGGCATCTTGAGTCGTTGTTTTAATTCCCAATTTCATTTCTGCTAGATATTCTTTAGAATCACTTTTCAGGCTTTCGGATAATTTTGTTGCCTTACCTAAAAGAAGAATTAAAACCCCTTCTGCCTGTGGGTCTAAAGTTCCTGCATGCCCAACCTTTTTCTGGTTAATCAATCTTCGAATACATTGAACGACATCGTGGGAAGTCATCCCCGCAGGTTTATTAATATTCAAAATTCCATCTATCATAATATCATAGTCTAAATTAGTTTGTCAAGATAAATTTCTGGAAACTTACCCATAAGTCTCAATTTGGTAATATTTAACCGCAGAAACACAGAGAAAAAATTAAAAACTACTTACTATAAGCTTCATTCCATCTCTGATTTTCATCAGAGCACGCTTTTTGAGGACCGACATCTCATGATTGATTAACAATCTGGTTTTGATGTCCATGTAGTGCAATGATTGCCTCAATAATCTTTTCTGTTATCTGATTTATTTCCATGTCTTCTCCGTTCCTCTGCGTCTCTGCGGTATCCATTTCCTTTCAACTTCAATACTTCTTAAGTTCAGAAGTTCTAATCTTCCTAACTGCTTCCCCCTATTTTCCCTTCTTTACTGTAACCGTTCACCGCAGAGACACAGAGACGCAGAGAAGAAAATTAAAATTTATTTACGATAGGCTTAACATCCCTGATTTTCATCAGTGCAAGCTCTTGAGTCCAACAACATTAAACTTGCCCTGATGAAAATCAGGGATGGATTAACAAATCTGACTTGCCGGCTGAACATTCGGCAAGCAGGTCCTATGTATTTCAATGGCTGCACCAATAATCTTTTCTGTTATCTGATTTATTTCTATGTCTTCTCTGTTCCTCTGCGTCTCTGCGGTAAATTACCACCTGAACGGTTACTCTTTACTCTCTATTAAATTATAAAAAGTATCTCGTTGTCTTGCGATAAATCCGGCATCTTTTATTAAATTAATTATATCCTGAGTAGTCAATCGATATTCAGCACCAGCGGCTCTAACGACATTTTCTTCTAACATTGTGCTACCCATATCGTTTGCTCCAAATGTCAAGGCTATTTGTCCTATTTTAGGTCCTTGTGTCACCCAAGAACTTTGAATGTTCTTGAAGTTATCTAACATAATTCTTGATATTGCAAGTGTTTTTAAATATTCATATCCCCCTACCCCATTTCCTCCCAAAATAGTATTTTGCGGTTGATATGTCCAGGGAATAAATGCTGTAAATCCATCAGTTTCATCCTGTAAATCTCGTATCTTCAATAAATGACTAACTCTATCCTCAATTGATTCAATATGTCCAAACATCATTGTGGCGGTAGTTTTCATTCCAAGTTTATGGGCAGTTTGCATAATTTCTAACCATTGAGTTGAACTGTATTTATTTGGACTTATTTGCTGGCGGACTTCATCAACTAAAATCTCAGCCCCACCTCCAGGAATTGAATCTAATCCAGCATCTTTTAACCGATTTATAATAATATTAATACTAAGTCTTGATTTTGTAGCAAAATGCATAATTTCTGGCGGCGAAAATCCATGGATATGTATCTCAGGAAAGGTGTTTTTAATCTTACGCAACATCATTTCATAATACTCAATTTTAAATCCCGGATGCAGTCCTCCTTGAAGTAGAATCTGAGTCCCTCCTAACTTAACTGTTTCTTCTATCTTATTCTTTAACTCATCCCATTTTAAAAAATAGGCATCTTTACTTTCAATATCCCTGGAAAAGGCACAAAATTTACATTTTGAAACACAAACATTGGTATAATTTATATTGCGGTCTATGATGTAAGTTACAATGTTATCCGAATGAGCCAAAAATCGAATTTCGTTTGCTACTTTACCAATCTTTAAAATATCCTTTTCTTGAAAAAGCTTTATACCTTCGTTAAAATTTAGCCTCTCGCCGTTTAAGGCCATATCTAAAATTTGAAAGAGTGCAGAATTCAATCTCGCGCTCCTTTTCTATAAGTTTATATTTAATCGCATAATTAATAAATTTTAAAATTCCTTTTATTTCTGGTCTTAGAAGATTATACCTAATAAGTTGTCTTAAATAATTATTTATAAATTTTTTATTTAGTGAGAGTCTTTTTGATTCAATATTAACTATTTTCTCTAAATTTCTCATCCCAAATTCTTTACTTTCTGTAAGAACTCTAACTACTTCCTCATAATCTTCCATCCCCTCTCTTATGACCCAAAAAGCATAAACAAATGGTAATTCAGTCAATTTATACCATTGTTCTCCCAGGTCTATATTTTTATCAGACAACATTAATGCCTGGTCTCCAATTAAAAGAGTTGCTTCATTTTTCTTTAAAATATCCATTAAGTTATCATTACTAACTTCTTTAAATTCTGGAAAAATTGAGTATATTTCACTCAGAATAATCCTTAATAATGCAACTGATGTTGACGAATTTTTATCTACCGCTACTGTTTTGATTCCCGAAATTTCATTTTTATAGAATAATTTTACACTTTCTACCTTCTCATAAGAAGAAATGGAAATATTTGGAATGACAAATTTACCAATTCCACGAAAATAATCAATCGTCGGAATTATTCCTACATCTATCTTCCCTTCTTTTAATAACTTAGATAGTTTAGATGGATATTTATAAATTAATTCCACCGATTTATCTAATTCTAATTTGTATATCAGTGGTTTAACATTTAAAAAAGGTGTTACACCTATCTTCATTTTAATCCTTTTTGTAACTATTCAGCCACCAAGGCACCAGGATACGAAAAAAGAGATTCGGGAATAGTGAATAAAAAATCCCCTAAAACCCCTGAATCCGAACTCCGAACCCCAATTTGTTAGAAAGATTATTCTTTTAATACTCTCTTTAACCCGTATAACAGTAGCAAGAAATGAGTAGTGTTTAAAATTTATACTTTGTGTCTTAGTGTTTTCGTGGCAAGTATTTTGTAACCGTTCACGGGGTAATTTACCGCAGAGAGGCAGAGGAACAGAGAAGACATGGAAATAAATCAGATAACAGAAAAGATTATTGAGGCAATCAGAAAATACATAGGACATCAAAACTAAATTTGTTAATCAATCATGATATGTCGGTCCTCAAAAGCTTGCACTGATGAAAATCCGTGATGGAATAAAGCGTCTGGTAAATAGTTTTTAATTTTTTCTCTGCGTCTCTGTGTCTCTGCGGTGAACGGCTACAGTATTTTAGATAAAGGAAAATGGAGATGATAAAAATACACTCTGTGAATTTGTAATGAAATGGCTGGCAGATTTCTATTTCAAAATTCACCATTAGATTGGTGCGGGGTAAACTCTAATTAGTATCTTCGATAACCTCCTCCACCTCCTGGTCCTCTTCTTTGTCTATCTCCTCCTCGACTTTCTCGACTATCTCTACTCCTGGGTGGCCGTGCTTCATCAACTCTTAATGTCCGTCCTGCAAACTCGGTACCGTTTAATGCTTCTTTTGCTTTCTCCGCGTCTGTCTGACTGCCCATTTCAACGAACCCAAACCCTTTACCTTCAATTATATTCACTTGCTTAACTTCCCCGTGGGCGGAAAATAACTCTTCCACCTGTTCCTTAGTTACAGAGTAACTAAGATTTCCTACATAAAGTTTACTACCTTGCATTCTAATAACCTCCTTTTAGGTTTTTTCTCTATATCCATAATGTTTCTTTTTGAGATAGAAGGCAAGATAGCAATTCTAATCTCATAAATAAAAACATTATTAAACCGGAAAGAGAATCGGTTTTAACTAATCATTATCTACCCCCTTTTAGCTTCTGCCAGCCATTTTTTAAAAATTATATCAAACTTTTCTTAATTTGTCAAGTGATTAACCATTTTTTTTTAAATCTTCAACCTTTTGACAGACTTAATTTTCTCTGTATCACCGTTCCTCTTCTTTTTAAGGTTGCAGATTGGCTAATAGGTGTAACATCTCTATCTTCTGCATCATAAACACAGATGATATTTAATCCCTTAAAATATCTTTTTATCAAGAAAATTTCTTCTGGTGATAAGGGTTTTACTTTACATTGTCGCAAAGGTGTATTTATTTGCACCTGGTCTGGTTGGATTTCTCGGGCTAATTGAAATAATCTCCGGGCACTATTCTTATTCTCATCAATAAACATAATTTGAAGTGCTAATTTCCCTCGATATTCTTCTCTAAAAGCCCTTATGCCATTAT
>JBFLXS010000188.1 GCA_040755795.1 bacterium
GGATTTGCTCATGCAGAAATAAATGCCCTTAACCAGGCTAAAACAAAAGCAAGAGGAGCAACCCTTTATGTGAACTTAGAGCCCTGTTCTCATCAAGGTCGAACTCCACCCTGTACCAAAAGTATTATTAAAGCAGGAATCAAAAAGGTCGTAGCCAGTATGCTTGACCCAAATCCAATAGTTTCAGGTAAAGAAGAATTAGAAAAAGCAGGTATCCTGGTAGAAGTAGGGATGTTAGAAAAAGAGGCAAAAAAACTCAACGAGGTCTATATTAAATATATGACGACTAAATTGCCTTTTGTCATTCTTAAATCGGCTATTACCTTAGATGGCAAGATAACAACATTAGAGAAAAGTTGGATTACTTCTAATGAAAGTAGAAGATTAGTCCACAGGTTACGGGCAGAAGTTGATGCGATTTTAGCTGGCAAAAACACTATTTTAATTGATGACCCATTACTTACGGCGAGAATAAAAGGAGCAAAAGACCCATTTAAAATAATTGTGGATACAAAATTAGAAATTCCACTTTCGGCAAAGATATTAAAAAATCCTGAGAAAGTAATCATCGCTACAACTAAACAGGCACAGGAACATAAAATTCAAAGCCTGAAGAAATCAGGGGTAAAAATCTTAATTCTACCTGAATCTAAAAAAATGGTAGATATTAAAGAATTAATGAAAAAATTAGGAGGGATGGAAATAACCAGTATTTTAGTCGAAGGTGGGGCTCAAATAAATGCCTCTTTTTTAGAAAATGGATTGATAGATAAGGTATTCTTTTTTATTGCCCCTAAAATAGCCGGTAATAAACAAGTCAATGCAGTCGGAAATTTGACCCAAACAATCCGATTAAAAGAACTCACGACGAGAAAAATAGGCGATGATATTCTGATATGTGGTTATGTTTAAACGCTTACCAAAAAAGATATTGACAAAAAATGGACTTAAATGATATAGTTATTAGACGGAGGAAGAAAATGGAGATTAAAGATGAAGTAACTAAAATCGCTAATTTATCAAAACAGGCCTCCTTTAAACTATCTAATTTATCTTCAAAGATTAAAGATACCGCTTTACTGGCTATGGCAAAGGCGATTGAAGAGAGTGCAAATATTATCCTTGAAGAAAACAAAAAAGACCTTGAGTTTGCTAAGAGTCAGGGTTTATCGTCAGCACTAATTGATAGACTTACGCTGAATGAAAAACGAATAAAGGTAATGGCAGATGGACTACGCGATGTGGCTAATTTACCCGACCCGATAGGTGAAATTATCTCTATGTCAAAAAGACCCAATGGGTTACAAATTGGTCGGATGAGGGTTCCTTTAGGAGTCGTGGGTATTATTTATGAGGCAAGGCCAAATGTTACCGCCGATGCGGTGGGATTATGCCTTAAATCTGGCAATGCGGTCATTCTTCGCGGCGGCACAGAGGCAATCAACTCAAATAAAATTATTGCCAGGATACTTGATTCTGCCGCGATTTCAGCTGGTATTCCCCCAAATAGCATGTGTTTGATTGAAATTACCGATAGGCAAGCCGTCCGGGAATTAGTTAAATTAAATCATTTAGTCGATGTCATCATTCTGCGTGGTGGTAAAGGATTAATCGAAACAATTGGTGAAGAGACGAAAGTTCCAATCATTGCCCATGGAGAAGGTAATTGCCATGTCTATGTTGATTGTCCAGCAGATTTGGCTATGGCGGCAGAAATTACTTTTAATGCCAAAGTTCAAAGACCTGGTGTTTGCAATGCCATAGAGTCACTTTTAGTTCATCAAGATGTTGCCCGGGAATTTTTACCCACAATAATAAACCGCTTGAAATCAGCCAAGGTAGAAATAAGAGGTTGTCCCCAAACCAGACAGATAGTTTCGGAAGGAATAATACCAGCAACTGAAGAAGATTGGTATAAAGAATATTTAGATTTGATTTTAGCCGTAAAGGTCGTTTCCGGATTAGACGAGGCAATTGAACATATCAATATTTATGGTTCTTCGCACTCAGAGGCGATTGTAACTTCATCATATAGAAATGCCCGTCGATTTCTTCAAGAAGTAGATGCGGCGGCAGTTTATGTCAATGCCTCAACGCGATTTACCGATGGTGGTGAATTTGGTTTAGGAGCAGAGATTGGCATCTCAACTCAAAAATTACACGCCCGCGGTCCAATGGGACTGGTAGAATTAACAACGACTAAATTTATTATCCTGGGTGATGGTCAAATCAGAGTGTAATTTGTATGAAATATTTAACAAATTTTGATTTTACTTACCATAATGAAGACGGAGCCAGATTTTCTAATTATTATTGAAAAACAATTTTTGAGAAAAAAAGGAGGAATTAAAAATGGTTAATGAAGAAAAAAAAGAAAAAGATTTTAAGGCGATACCAATTGATAAAATTGCTCCATGTAAATGGAATGTAAGGACTTCAGATAAAGAAAAGGGGATAGAGGAACTTGCTGAGAGTATATTGAAATATGGATTACTTCAGCCAGTTGTGGTTTTTCAGGAAGGAGATGAGTTTAATTTAATAATAGGCCAGCGTAGATTACGAGTTTTCAAAGAACTAAAAAAGAAGGATCCTAATAAATTTAAAGATATACCTGCAATTATTTTGTCAAAGAAACCTGATGAAGAAAGCTCTAAAATATTATCTTTAAGCGAAAATATCCATAGAGTTGAATTAAACAGAGCAGATATCGTTGAAGTAATTAGTTATCTTCATAAGAAACATAATAAATCTGCAAAAGAAGTTGCAAAAATTTTGGGGAAAAGTATTCCCTATATCTATGAGCATCTCAAAATTCAAGATGCGCCAGAAGAAATCAAGCAAATGCTATCTAATCGTGAAATTGAGAAGGCGGATGTGAAAAGAGTAATGGAAATTGCTGCAGACGATAAAGACAAAATGATTAAACTGGCAAAAGAAATAAAGGGGCTGGCGGGGCCTGAAAAAGCAAGATTAGTTGAAGCAGGGAAACATAAACCCAAAGCAAAGGCAGAGGAGCTTATTGAAGAAGCAAAAAAACCTCGTATCGAAGAGAAGATTATTGTTCCACTAACACCTGCACTAATGGTGGCGTTGGATAGGGCAGTAAAAGAAATAGGATTAAGCAGAGAAGAAATTGCTAAAAAAGCATTGGAGGATTGGCTTGACAACAAAGGATATTACAAAGAATGATATGGATCTTGAAACTTTAGCCAAAATAAGCAAAGGGACTAAAAGAAAGAAAAGGAATATAAATGATCTTGAGGTAGCAGAAGAAATAAATTCTCTTTATATGATATATAATTCTTTAGCCAAAGTCTCAAGCACAGTAAAACTTTCCCCTGAAATGGTGAGACAAATAAAAAGCTTAACTACTTTAGAAGATGAGGTCAAAAAACTATATCGGGATGGTGTGCTTAAAGGCTATGATATTGGTTATAGAATATCTAAATTGCGAAGGAAAGACCAAATTATATTAGCGAAATATATTTTGAATAAAAACATCTTATCAAAGGATGTAAGGGCAATTGTAAAAGATAAGATAGATAATCCTGAAATACCAATAGAGGAAGTTATCTCTAAAGTTATCCAATCTAAAGACAAAAGAATTTATGTGGCATACCTTGGTATTGAAAAAGATACTTTTGAAAATTTGTTAAATGAACTTAAAAATAGAGATATAACAAAGACAATAGAGACTATCTTTAAAAAAGTCATACCCTATGAATCTATAGCCTCATTTGAACTAAATGGGAGAGTAGTAATACTTAAAGTAGAAAGAGAAGGATTACAGAAAATAAGAAGTAAGGCAAAGGAATTGAGTGTTCCTTTGGCTAAATTGGCTGATGTTTTAGTAAAAGAGTATTTGAAGGAGGGCATAAATTATGAAATGGACAAGGGCTGATTACGCTATCGCTCAGGAATTAGATAAATTACTTTCTAAATCTACCCCTTATGCTTTATCCAGTCCCTCATTTGGAAGCCCCACTATTCATGATTTTGTTAAAGGTCTTATCCTTTCAACTAACATAATAGAGATAATTGATGAACATATACCAAATGGATATAGAATAGATTGGGGACAGGTGATAAATGAAAAAGATGGAAATACCTTATCCAAAGAGTGCGACATCATAATTTACAAAGGCAAACCATTCAAACCTATTAAAAATAGATGTATGAGTTTTGCACTCGTTGATAAAAAGCAGACAAAGGTAGTTATTCAGGTCCGTAGTAGTATTCAGAGTGTAACAGCCGATGATAGAAAATATTGTAAAGAATTAAAGAAGTTTGTCCCTAAAGTCTGGTATATCGCTGAATGTTGTTGGGCAAAGACTAAAAACAGAATAAACATCATAGAACGAGAGATGAAAAAAGCAGGATATAATCAATTTTTCTATTTTTATAGAATGGATAACGATTCTTTGAAAAGAACAATAGATTACGAACCATTTATTAGGTTTATCAAGTTGATTAAAAATATGGGGTGAGTTAATGATAAAACATAAGCATAATGGTAACATTAAAAATGGTAATCAATGGCACAAGCCGATTGAAGAAGTATTTACTGGAATTGATTTAAGAGGGATTAAGGTTAATTGTCCTCAATGTAAAGAAATGGGGTTAGTTACTACCAGATGGATTAAAGGTCCAACCTTGAAACCTATTTATATTTTGCATATTAAATGGGGGAAAGCAAGAAAAATATGTCAACTCAATGAGGAACAATCTAAAGGTGTCCGAAATAGGGTTCGTATCCTCCAAAGTGATATTAAAAAATTACTAAAATCAAAGAAAGCATTTGTTCTATTCAGCGGCGGGAAAGATAGTATTGCAACTTTAATGTATTTAAAAAGTATTGCAAAAACGGTCAAAAGCGATTTAACCGCAATTTATGTTGATACTACAGCAGGTCTTCCAGCAAATACGAGATATGTAAAAAAAGTCTGTAAATATCTTGGTATTAATCTTGAAATAGTAAGACCTAAAATAGACTATTTTACTCTAGCAAAAGAATGGGGTATTCCAAGTTTCAAGTATAGATGGTGCTGCAGAGAATTAAAAATAAGACCTATTGAAGAATATCTGGACAAAATTGAAAAACCAAAGGTTGTTTTTGATGGGATTAGAGCAGTGGAGTCCAATATAAGGAAACATTATATTCCTATATGGTATCACCCAAGCTTCAAATGTCTATCAGTTAGTCCAATATTTTACTGGTCTGATGAGCAGGTGATTTCGTATGTAAATAGCAACGGAATACCAAAAACTTTTCTGCACTCTTTAGGCACATCTACTGAATGCTGGTGTGGAGCATATAAGACAAAATCGGATTTTGAAAAATTATATGAGTTAGATAAAGATATGTTTAACAGATTGATTGAAGTGGAAAAGGAAAATAAGAGTGGCTACACATTTATCTATAACAATGGGCAGAGAATACCATTAAAAGAACTTGCAAAGGCAATTGAGAAAGAAGACAAAAATAATGCTAATGAAAGAAAGTCAAAAATGCAAAATGGTGGTTAGGGAATTGGGATTAAGAATTGAATTTTTATTATACCACCCCGAATTCCGAATCCTGAGACTACATAAGCTGATACCTAAACACATACTTTTGTTTTTACATTTAGCAAGGATGAACTGGAGAGATTTAAAAATTTGTTAGCGGAGCTCTTTTATGGAAGATAAGGGATATTTTGATAATTTGATAGATAGGATTGCTCTGCGGTGAACGGTTTACAAAAAATTTAATTTGACAAACAATTAATGATGTGGTATTATTCATTAATAGTCAAATTCAAAAATATCAATTATGGCGTTAGGTCTATATAATATGTTAAAATCCGATATCCACATTGGTATAATGGGTGGTACTTTTAATCCTATTCATTATGGACATTTATTGGCGGCCGAGGAAGCAAGACAAAAGTTTAATCTAAAAGAGATTATCTTTGTGCCCTGCGCCAGACCACCTCATAAAAATCAAAAGGATATTGCTGGTCCAGAAGATAGATATAAAATGACCTGTCTGGCGATTGAATCGAATAAGTATTTTAAAGCATCTGATATTGAGCTCAAACGGGGCGGAATATCTTATTCACAAGATACAATCATCGAATTTAAAAAAATCTATGAGCGTGCACAAATCTATTTTATTACTGGTGCGGATGCTATTGCAGAAATTGATACCTGGAAAAATGCAAAGGATTTGCCAAAATTATGTCAATTTATCGCCGTCACTCGACCTTGCTATCCTTTAAAAATAAAAGAAGAATACTTTACGTATATTTTGGAAATACCCGGCGTTTCTATTTCTTCGACTGAGATTAGACAAAGAATACACGAGGGAAAATCAATTAAATATTTAGTCCCGGAAGATGTAGAAAACTATATCTATGAGCATAATTTATACCAAAGAGTGGTAACCGTTCACCGCAAAGATACAGAGACGCAGAGAAAAAATTAAAATCTATTCACCAGTTACCTGATAAGCGATAACCGCTTACTTGATTTCACATGCACTTCATTTGGGTAAATAGTTACCGATTATTTGGTTTTATTGGAGGTGTAAAAGAATGATATTGAAACTTGGGTTGCCAAAGGGTAGTTTGCAAGAATCAACAATTGAATTATTTCAAAAGGCAGGATATATGATTGCGGTTGATAAACGCTCATATTTCCCCAGAATTGATGATGAAGAGATAGAGGTGATGTTAGTTCGGGCACAGGAAATGTCGCGGTATGTAGAAGAAGGGGTATTTGATGTTGGTTTGACTGGATTTGATTGGATTAAAGAAAATAAGTCAGATGTTATTGAGGTGGCAAGTTTAGAATATGCCAAACAGGGATTTCGATTTGTAAAATGGGTATTAGCCGTGCCAAATGATTCATCCATTAAAAGCATCAAGGACTTGCAAGGCAAACATATTGCCACAGAGTTAGTAAATGTAACAAGAACATATCTTGAGGAAAGAGGTATCCAGGCAAATGTTGAATTTTCATGGGGAGCAACTGAGGTCAAAGCACCCAGACTTGTGGATGCCATTGTCGAATTAACCGAAACCGGCTCCTCTCTTCGTGCAAATAATCTACGCATTGTCGAAACTATACTTGAGTCAACAACAAGATTAATTGCTAATAAAAACGCCTGGCAGGATGCTCAAAAACGCATGAAGATAGAAAATATTGCCCTGTTACTTCAGGGGGCACTTGCCGCCGCACAAAAAGTAGGACTAAAAATGAATGTCTATAAGGAACACTTACCACAGGTGCTCGCTATCCTACCTGCTTTAAAAACACCAACTATCTCAAAATTAAGTGATGAAAATTGGTGTGATGTGGATACTATTGTTGATGAAAAAGTTGCCCGA
>JBFLXS010000189.1 GCA_040755795.1 bacterium
ATGAAATTGGCAAATATCAAGGTTGGTCTATTGATAAATTTCAATGTGGAAAGATTGAAAGAAGGCATAAAGAGATTTGTTCTGTAACATCTCCCTGCCCTTCGTGCTCTTCGTGGTGAATAGTTACAAAAAATCCGCTCAATCCGTTCAATCCGCTTACTAAAAAAATCTGTTTAATCCGCTTACAATAAAATTTTCGTTGACTTTTTCTCTGTTTTCTGTTATTATTACATATAAGTAAAAAATCCCTGATTTTTCAAGAGGTAGAAAATTGGTAGAGTTAAATGAAATTGAGTTAAAATTAAAGGACATTCTTTCTCAAAAAAGATACAATCATTGTCTTAATACTGAAAAATTAGCCTCTTTTTTAGCCCGGCATTATGTTGTTGAGCCACATAAGGTAAGGATAGCCGCTTTATTACATGATTGCGCCAAGGATTTATCGGATGAATTATTAAAAGATTACTTAAAAAAATATGAAATTATTTTAGATGAACTGGAGAGTAAGGAGAAACAATTATGGCACGCTCCCGTAGGAATGGTGTTAGCTCAAGAAAAATTTGGAATTACAGATAAGGAAATCCTACGAGCAATCAGAATTCATCCAACATTAGATAAAAATTCATCTACTCTGGAGAAAATAGTTTATGTTGCTGACTATATGGAGTATATGAAAAGTAACGGGGAAGAAAAATCATATCAAAGATTAAAAAATATTGCGATAACAGAGCTGGGAATAGTTACTTTTTGGATAATAAATTTCAAGATTCTTGATATTTTAAAGTCCAATGGTAGTATTCATCCTCGTTCCATTGAGGCAAGGAATGAATTGATAGATACCTTACAGGATAAGATAAAGTATTATGATATATAGACCTTAAGTTCCTCTTATTTAAAGGAGATGATAATTTGCCAATAAAATCGGCTAAAAAGATAGCCCTACACTGTGCCGAGGCGGCACTTAATAAAAAAGCAAATGATGTGGTTATTTTAGAAATGAAAAAATTAACGGATATGACGGATTATTTTGTTATTTGCAGTGGCACATCAGATGTTCAAATTAGAGCGATTGCGGATGCGATAGATGAATTAGCAACTAAAGAAAAGTTTAAAATTCACCATATCGAAGGATATGAATGGGGAAATTGGATATTGATAGATTTATGTGATGTGATTATCCATATATTTTATGAAGAAACGCGGAAATTCTATGATTTAGAAGGACTATGGACAGATGCAAAGGTGATAGAGCATAATGCAAGGAGCTAATGTGGTGTTGAGTAAGTTTTGCACGGCGTATCATCAGATTTCATAACCTGCAAACGGATAACTGGTAACTGGTAATTGGTTAAAGGGCTTCGTCATAAGCTCAATCGGACGGTATTTAATTACCAATTACCAATCACCAGTTACCAGAATTAAATTCCGTGCGTTATTTGTTCAACACGACACTAAGAGTATGGAGCAGAGAAAATTCTTTCTTTCGTCAGGCTCCGTTCAACGTTTACTTATGTGGGGGTGTGGCGCAGCGGGAGCGCGCTTCCTTGGCATGGAAGAGGTCAGGGGTTCAATTCCCCTCACCTCCACCAAAAAGAAAGTAATCAGTTTGTAGGAAAGTAGGAGAGTAGGAAAGTAGGAAAGGGAAAGAATTGGTGCAACAGATGTGCAGAGCGGCTGTTTCTATTCCAGCAAATATTGCAGAAGGTTTTAAGAAACTTAATTATCTGCCAGATTTTCAATCCATTTGGGATATATCTGAAGAAGTGAGTAGGATGCTTATAGGTTTAATCAAATCAATTAAGAGTAAAATAGTATGAAGTATTTTCCCCTCTTCCTACTTCCTACTTCCTACTTGCTTGGTATGCTGAATAGTTACAATCAGTAAAAGAAATGAAATATATTGTAGTTTTAATTACAACACCTCAGACTGAAGAGGCAACAAGAATTGCTAATAAATTAGTGGAAGATAAAATCGCCGCTTGCGTAAATATCATTCCGCATATCCATTCTATCTTCTGGTGGGAAAATAAAATAGATAAATCTGAGGAAAGTTTGTTGATAATTAAAACAAGGAAAGCCCTATTAGAGAAATTAATAACTATGGTCAAAAAGATTCATTCATATACCGTTCCTGAAATAATTGCCTTACCTATTATTGGCGGGAATGAAGATTATTTAAAATGGCTAAATGAATCAGTAAAAAAGGGAAAGTAAATATGCGTGCTTGTCTACAACGGGTAAAAGAAGCCTCGGTATCAGTTGATAATAAAATAATTGGTAAGATAGATAACGGCTTAGTGATATTATTAGGAGTAACACATCAGGATACGATTAAGGATGTTGAATATTTAGTCAATAAAATTGTTAATTTACGAATATTCGCAGATGAATCGAATAAATTTAATCTCTCGTTATTAGATATTAAAGGACAGGCATTGATTATTTCGCAATTTACATTATATGGTGATTGTCATAAAGGCAGAAGACCTGATTTTACTCAAGCCGCTCCGCCAGAATTAGCCAGAGAATTATACATTAAATTTATAGAAACGATGAAACAAACAAATATTAAAGTTGCCGAGGGTGAATTTGGGGCAATGATGTTAGTGGATATTCATAATGATGGACCAGTAACATTGGTAGTAGGGAGTAGAGAGTAGAGAGGATGAATAATATACATAAATTAGTTGTTGGCTTTATGGAAAGTAATTGCTATATTTTAGAAGATGGAAATGAGGCAATTGTTATTGACCCTGGTGGGGATGCTTACCTAATCCTTGATAAATTAAATGAATTAAAAACTAAACTCATTTATATTATTAATACACATGGTCATATTGACCATATTGCAGGTAATAATGAGCTAAAAAATGCTACGGGCGCAAAAATACTTATCCATAAAAACGATGCCGTGATGCTGACTGATTCTTCCTCAAACCTATCCGCATTTTTTTATGAACCGATAATTACTTCGGCAGATAGATTGTTAGAAAATGGTGAGTTTATTGAAACAGGTCATTTAAAATTAAAAGTCATCCATACCCCCGGTCATACACAAGGGGGTATTTGTTTACCTGGAGATAAATTTATATTTACTGGCGATACATTATTTGCTGGTGGAATTGGAAGAACAGATTTTCCTGGTGGAGATTATAAAACCTTAATTGATTCTATTAATCAACATCTTTTAATCTTAAAAGATGAAACGATTATTTACCCAGGACATGGGAATATCTCAACAATTGGAGAAGAAAGAAAAACTAATCCATTTTTACAATGAAAGATAAGGTTGAAAATTTTATAAATTATCTGGGTATAGAACGAGGATTATCGCCTAATACCTGTTTTGCGTATGAAAGTGATATTGGACAATATATCTTGTTCCTTGAAAAGAATAACATACAATCAGTTGATTCAAAAGAGATAAATGTCTTAAATTATCTTACCTATCTAAGAAATAATCATTTAAAATCATCAAGTATCAGTAGAAAGGTAGCAAGTATTAAAGCATTTTATCGATTTCTGGAGAATGAGGGACAAATTACTTATAATCCAACACTTTATTTAGAATCTCCATATACAAAATCATGGGCGGTGAGTAAATTACCTAAGTTTTTAACCTATAAAGAGATAGAATTATTATTAAATCAACCAGATATTAAACAACCATTGGGTCTAAGAGATAAAGCGATGTTAGAATTTATGTATGCCACAGGTGCTCGGGTTTCAGAGGTTATACTTTTAAATGTGGGACAGGTCAATTTAGAAATAGGGTTTGCGAATATTTTAGGCAAGGGTTCAAAAGAAAGGATAGTGCCTATCGGTCAGATAGCATTAACTTACCTGAGAGAATATCTGGAGAAAGCCAGACCATATTTAGTTAAAAATGATACTATCATCGAAAATCTGTTTGTAAATTGGCGAGGAAAGGGAATAACAAGACAGGCACTGTGGAAGATTATCAAAAGATATGCTCGATTGTGTGGAATAAAGAAGGAAATTTCTCCTCATACCTTGCGTCATTCATTTGCGACACATTTATTATCTAATGATGCTGACTTGCGAAGTGTTCAGGAGATGTTAGGGCATGTGAATATTACGACAACACAAATTTATACGCATATTCATCAGGCAAGATTGAAGATACTTCATGCAAAGTATCATCCAAGAGCGTAAATAGTAACCGTTCAGGTAATCCTTTACCGCAGAGACGCAAGAGTTCACAGAGAGGAAAATATCTTTTTTTCGTGTTTTTCGCGTTTTTCAGTGTTCAAAAAGGCTTAAAAACAGTTACTCGAAAGTCCGTATTAAAAGATTAATAAACAACGGTAAGCGTTCAGGTGGTGTAACAAAAGGAGATGTGGAGATTAAGGAGATAGGGAGATATTATAAAAAAATTAAAATTAGTAAAGAATTAGAACTGGCTTATGTTGCCTGGCTTATAGAACTAAAAAACAACGCAAAGATTGTGCTGGAGAAGTAAAAAGTACAAGAGGTTTCAACAGACAGTATTGCTATCTTAAAAAGATGAATAAAAATTAGGCAATGAATATTTATTTGGAACTTACACATCGATTTAATACAGGTAAACTCAGAGCAATAATTTCTTCCGGTCAAGCAGTTGTGCTTCATCGTCTGGCGATAATGAGCAAGGATGGGGATTGGATTCTGAGGGAAGATTCCGAAACTATGAAACACATTTTAACGGTCTTGTCAGAATACGGGGCTCAATATCGTTTCGGTGCTCCACTCGATATCAGATGGATGTCTGGTGGATGGAGTTCTCATTTTGAATTTTGGCATAATCAGTTAAGAATTAGAACCGACTTTCTTACACGTCCACCTCGAATCTCTAAATCTACTCTAAAAAAACTATGGCAGGAACAAAAAAAATTGGATTTGCCATTTGTAGGTCTTAAGGAACTTGCCGCAATAAAAATGACAAATAGAGAAAAGGATTATGCCGTTATTGGTGAATTGGCAAGATTGATGTCCAATCCCAGAGACCAGTTTCTATACTCAAGAAGTGCCAGAGACCTGATAATTCTTGCTGAAAAATATCCATCTCTTGTTCAAAAATTAATGAGACAAAGACCGTTTCTTGAAAAGATTTCACAAGGTAGGGAACGACTTGAAGAAGCGATTGATGCAGAAAAAAGAATGCTTATCCATGTCAATGAAAAGAGGTTGGAAGCCTATATAAAAACATCAGAGAAATGGCAAGCAATATGGCCTGATGTTGCGAAAAAAGTCTCTGGTTATCCACTAATCATGGCACACGAAATTATGGTTAAGTATGCTGAGGAAGTGTTACCATTTCAAGTTGCAGGAGAACAGTTGAATGATAGCAATCAAGGATGAATTTTTAAGCGAGGAAGATTTGGATTTGCGTAATTTGTCTGAGGATGAACTCTTTGCCTACTGGGATATGTGGCTTGAACAAGCACAGATAACAAATGATATTGATAAAGATACATATTCTCATGGTGTGTTTACTGATTTATCCGAGGGAAGGAGCAATAGGGTCACATAGAAAAGGATTTGTCAAGAAAAAGATACCACGAGTTAAACGAATTTTACGAATGAATACTAATTATTAGAATAATGTAACCGTTCAGATAGGCTGGTATCTGGGTGTCTGTGTCTGGGTTACATAGACCTACCAGACACTTAGACACATTTTTATTCGTCCAATTCGTGAAATTCGTGGTATGTTATACTTTCCTATATCTGGACTTGTAAGCGTTCAGGTGGTATAACAAAAGAAGATGTGGAGATTAAGGAGATAGGGAGATATTATTAAAAAAATTGAAATTAATAGAAATTTATGGAAATTTGTTGTTTTCCACAATCAATTTCTACCTATTTCTATAAATTTCAATCTATTTCTATTATCTTATCTCCTTATCCCCTTTCTTACACTTTTGATATATAGCCTGAACGGTTACAGAGTTAGAAAAGGTTATGAATTGGTCATTGAAGTTTAGGCTTCCAGGAGGACCAGGAAAAGTGGAAGAAAAAGATGAGTAAAAAATAGTGTGCGTCCCCTATTATTCAATGCGTCCCCTCACAGAGACAACATAGGAATTTCCAAGGTCAGAAGCAGGTTGGTAGGCAAAGTCAAAATTCAATTTAGGATGTTTTATGCCAAAACCTGCGGTTAAGCCAGAACCTTCATCCTGTGGCCCTCCCTTATACCCAAGTCTGATGGCTAATGCCTCTTTGTAATTATACTCACCACCAATCCCAATGTATGATTTGTTATCATTTGGAATTGTGCTATCTAAGACAAGGGTAACCGGGGCATTCGGAAGTAAGTATGAAAGCCCTAATTTTAATGATAATGGAAGAGAATCTGAATCTGTTCTAAACTTTACCTTTGGTCCAATATTCTTTATTGCCGCACCTATCTTCATATTTTCTATATCTGGTTTATAAAGAACACCACAATCTACCGCAAGTCCCGGTGCATCCTCAGTATCAATATCTTCCTCAATTGCCTTAAGAGAGAAACCAAAAGCAACATTCTCATTAACCTTTCTACCAAAACCAAAGGAAAGGCATATATCCGATGCCTCCCAGGTTCCATGCGAATTTGCCAGATTATCATATTTCTCTTCACTCCCATAATCAAAGTATGAGAGACTTAATGCCCATACCCCTTCGTTTGTCGGAAAGGCAGAGGATAGATAGCCATATCCTAAACCAGATACATCCGTAAATGGTTTGAGATACATAAAGGATGCCTCCCTTTCCTCTAATTGAGAAAGCCCAGCAGGATTCCAGTATAAGGCAGATACATCATCTGCTAATCCTACAAATGCCTCTCCCATCCCGGCAACCCTTGCCTCCTGTCCAATCTTAACAAAAGCCATCGCTGTCTCGCCTTCATCCTTTGCAAAGCAAGGTGTCCCTATCAATACTACCATTGTTATTAAAAGTAACTTTTTCATTTTTTTAAACCTCCTTTCTGCTCCCTTCAAGGTGTAATAAAGGGTAAATAAATTATTTCCACCTGTGAAATAGGAATATGTTGATCGTGGTTAGTATAAGAAGGGGGATAAGAGAATAAAGGAGTAAGCGTTCAGCTCAGCAATTCTCGGTGAAAATAAGAAATGAGTATTTATGAGGGTTTTTCGGGATTATGAAATATATTTTTCGTAAAGATTTTTGTTTTTTGAAAAAAAGATATAGACTTTTTATCTTAAATGTGGTATATAAATAAGAAGCATAATCTATCTTAAAGAGGGTTGGACCTATTAACTCCAGTAAAATCAAGGGGTTATAATAGTAAGAAGGTAGATTTTAGGGGTGTTTAGGAGGTGAGGTAGGTATATGTAACATATTATAAACATTGGGGTTAGGTTT
>JBFLXS010000190.1 GCA_040755795.1 bacterium
CTTTAGGTTTTTAGTAACCGTTCAGCCACAGAGGCACAGAGTTCACAGAGAATTAGAGAAATTAGCCACAAATGGACACGAATTAACCTGTGACATTCGATAAATGTAGTGCGAACCTTTAGGTTCGGTTTCCTGCTTGCCAGAAGCGAGGCTAACGTCTCGCACTACAAATCTTTTTATTATTCGTGTTCATTCGTGGTTATATATTCCCTCTGTGTTCTCTGTGACTCTGTGGCTATATCCCTGAACGGTTACGAATTCATTTTATCCCTTTTTCTTCCAATTTTCAATTACTTTTTGTTTCGTGCCTTTTCTTCAGCTAAAACCTTTAAGAAGACATTTACTATTTTCGGGTCAAATTGTCTACCGGAACATCGTTTTAATTCGACAATGGCGTCTTCTTCAGACAATGCTTTACGGTAAGGTCTATCCGAAATCATTGCCTCATAGGCATCTGTAACTTCAATAATTCGAGCCTCTAAAGAAATTTCATCCCCAGCTAATCCATCTGGATATCCCGCACCATCTATTCGTTCATGATGTTGTCTAACCGCAGGTAATATATCCCACGGGAAACTAATTGGGGATAAAATTTTAACACTAAGTAAAGGATGGTTTTTAATGGTTTCAAATTCATCCCTGGTTAATCCCCCTGGTTTATGGAGAATATTTTCGCTAACACCAATTTTACCAACATCATGAAGCAAAGCCGCGATATAGATATTTTCCAGTTTTGACTCTGATACACCTAATTTCTGGGCAACTGACACGGCAAATTGAGCTACTCGGTCACAATGGCCACGAGTATAGGCATCTTTGGCATCAATTGCCTCGGCTAATGATTTAGTAGTGTTAAGCAGACCTTCTTTAACTGTTTTAAAAAGTGAGGCATTTTCTATGGCAATGGCTGATTGGCTGGCTAAAGTAATAAGTATTTCTTTTTCTTCTTCCGTATAGTGATAAGGTTTTTGTGAATAAATAGTAATTACCCCTAAAATCTTATCTTTAACCATTAAAGGGGCTGATAAAAATGCGGCAATTCCTTCTTTTAAGGCATATTCTGGATTTTTGATTCGAGCATCAGTCTTTATGTTCGAAACAGATATTGGTTTTTTATCCTTAATTACCGCATTTTCAATACTGGCATCAACCTCAATCTCACCTTTTTTTAGATATGAATTTGATAAACCTATAGAGGCAGACAAGATTAATTTTTGTTTAGCCAGAAGTTTAATTGAACACATCCTGGTATGCATAGTTCTTGAGGTCGCTTCAACAATTAATTTTAACACCTCATTAATATTTAATGTCGAGACTACGGCTTTAGTAATATCAGAAAGAACAGATAACTGGGCAATTTTTTGTTCCATTGCCTTGTATAATTTAACATCTTTAATGGCAATAGTCGCTTGATTGGCAAGACCATCTAAAACTATGACATCATCATCAGTGAAATTTTCACCACTTTTTCTTTTTAACATAAATACACCAATGAGCATTTCTCTTATTTTTAATGGAACAGCAATACAGCTGGTTATTTCTTCTGATTGAAGGTATTTCTCGAATTTTGGTTTATTCATTCCCAGATAGACTAAGAGGGGTTTTTTATGTTTTGCTACCCACCCAGCCAGACCTACACCAATTTTTATTCTACTTTGTTCAAAATGCTTATGTCCGGCATTATGAATAGCCTCACCAACTAATTCATCTTTTTCTTCGTCTATTAAATAAATAATCGCCGTATCTGCTTCTAACATAGATGCCGCGGTATTAATAATTAAATGAGAGAGTTTTTCTAAATCTAAGGTAGATGCGATTGCTTTACCAATGTGAGATAGCGTGGCTAATTCAGCAATTTTGTGTTTTAAATCATGTTTTTGAAGGCAAAGGTGTGAAATGGTATTTGCAATTGAAGATATCAGGTCTGAAGCCATATATATTTTTTCTTGCGGGAATTCTTTGATATTTTTGAACGCGGTTAATAGTTCTTTGGGATTAAGATTCAACTTTTCAGCAAGCCGTTTTATCTTTAAAGAATCTACCGGGGCTAAAATCCTGGTGCCTTCTATTCCAATGGAACCTATATAGACATCTTTAAGAATTATCGGGGCAACAAAATGACAAAGTCCAGCATCACAAAGATATATCTTCGAACCATTATCCCGGGTAAAGGTTTCTTTTTCTATCTTTGCGTCAAATTCCTGGCACATCAAGGCTCCTTGTGGAGTGCATCTAATCAACTGACAAAAATTATTTAAGCCGGTTGTTTTAACCACAGGAATTCCATCTTTATCGACAATTATAGTAGGCATATCGATTGCCTTAGCAAAATTGTCCTGAATTTGTTGTAGAATTTCTGGTTCGACTAATTCATTTAATTTTAATGTTTTTACAGCCATTATTTATTCTCCTTTCTCAATTTTGGATTTTCGTAAGCGTTCAGCCACAGAGGCACAGAGTTCACAGAGAATTAAGGGAATTAGCCACAAATGGATGACATCCCATAAATGTAGTGCGAACCTTTAAGTTCGCCTTTTGGCTTGCCAGAAGCGAAGCTAACGCCTCGCACTACAAATCTTTTTGTATTTGTGTTCATTCGTGGTTATATATTCCCTCTGTGTTCTCTGTGACTCTGTGGCTATATCCTGAATGGTTACGGATTTTCGATAATTATAATGCCCGATAGCCTATATCTTTTCGATAATAAATTCCATCAAAATTAATCTTATCACAGGCTAAATAAGCCTTTTCTTTTGCCTGTTTAATATCATTTCCGTAAGCGGTTATTCCAAGCACCCGACCGCCTGAGGTAAGTATTTTATTATCTTTTTGGATAGTCCCGGCGTGAAATATCATTATATCTTTTTCAACCTTGTCAAGTCCAGAGATTTCTAATCCTTTTTTATAAGCCCCAGGATAACCTGCGGATGCCAGAACAACACATAAAGTCGCCCGATTATCCCATTCGATATTTATTTCAGCCAGATTGCCTTCAAGACAAGCTTTTATAATTGTAATTAAATCTGTTTTCAATCTTGGCAAGACGACTTGAGTTTCCGGGTCGCCAAATCTACAATTGTATTCTAATACCATAGGTTTGCCAGCGGTAATAATCAATCCTGAATAAAGGACACCGATATATTTTCTTTCTTCCTTTGCCAGTCCTTGAATAGTGGGGGTTAGGATTTTATTTTGAATTTCATCCATCATTTCTTTAGTAATAATTGGTGCCGGCGAATATGCACCCATACCACCAGTATTAGGTCCTTTATCTCCATCAAATATGGCTTTATGGTCTTGAGATGAAACCATTGGAATGACTGTTTTACCATCACTAAAGGTTAAAATAGAGGCTTCTTCACCAGTGAGAAATTCCTCGATAACGATTTTATTTCCTGCATCTCCGAAGATTTTATCCTCCATCGTTTTTTTAATCGTTTCAATTGCCTCATCTACGGTTGGACAAATAGAAACTCCTTTGCCTGCGGCTAATCCATCTGCTTTGATAACAATGGGAGCGCCCTTTGACTGGACATATTTTATTGCCTCTTGCGAATCACTAAATATCTCAAATGCGGCAGTTGGGATATTATGTCTTTTCATAAATTCTTTAGCAAAGACCTTACTTCCTTCAATTAACGATGCCTTTTTTGTTGGACCAAAAGGAGTTAATTCAAGTTCTTTAAAGTAATCTATTATACCTTCTGATAGAGGCATTTCAGGACCAACTACGGTTAAATCAATTAATTCTTTTTTTACAAAATCAGCTAATTTAGCAAAATAATCAGATGAACCTATTTCAATAGGGACATTCGTGGCAATTTGGGAAATGCCCGCATTGCCAGGGGCACAATAAATTTTATCCACCTGACTGCTTTGCTTAAGTTTCCAGCATAAGGTATGTTCTCGTCCTCCTGAGCCAATAACTAAAATCTTCATAACATTAATTATAACCTATTTAATAAAATTAGTCAATAAATTTATTGACATAAAGATTATTTGGTGGTAAAATATTAATCATCTGGAGATTAGCGATGTATGATATTTTAATTAAAAATGGCCAGGTTGTAGATGGTTTTAATGTCCCTTCATTTAAGGCAGATATTGGGATTAAGGATGAGCGAATCGTGGCTATTGGTAATTTACGCTCAGGCTCATCACAAACAAAACTTATTGAGGCAAAAGATAAAGTTGTTTGTCCTGGGTTTATTGATATTCATTCCCATTCTGATTTTACCATTCTGGTTAATCCAAAGGCAGAGAGTAAAGTTCGACAGGGGGTTACAACTGAGGTATGCGGTAATTGTGGTTTTTCGGCCGCTCCACAATATAATCAATCAAAGGAAAGAATTAAAAAGATTTGTGAAGAATTTGAGATAAATTATCAATGGAGTTCTCTAAAAGAATATCTTGAGATACTTAAGGAAATGGGGATTGGAGTAAATTTTGTGCCACTCATTGGACAGGGGAATATTCGGGCATCAATTGTGGGTTATGAGAATAGACGGCCAACGCTAAAAGAAGTAGAGAAGATGAAGAAACTTATTTCTAAATGTATGGAAGAAGGTGCCTTTGGATTGTCAACAGGGTTGATTTACCCGCCCGGTTGTTTTACTCAAACAGATGAATTAATTGAAATATGTAAAACCGTTGCAGAATCTGGAGGGATGTATGTCAGTCATTTGCGGAGTGAAGGGGATAGGTTAGAAGAAGCAGTTCAAGAGGCAATAGATATTGGTGGTATGGCTGGTGTTTTAAAGGTGCATATTTCTCATCTTAAAACTGCTGGTCGGGCAAATTGGAATAAATTAGACTCAGTATTTGCAGAGATTGAAAAAACAAGGGAATTAGGTTTAAGTGTAACCTGCGATAGATACCCTTATACTGCCGCCAGCACAGACCTGGATGTTATTCTGCCATCCTGGGCTTATGAAGGTGGAATGGAAAAAGAACTTGAAAGACTTAAAGACGAACAAACACGCAATAAAATCTCTAAACAAATATTAAATCAACAGCCTGATTTTGACTCAATTATGATTTCTGCGGTGAAAACTCAGGCGAATAAATGGATGGAGGGTAAAAGAATTTCAGAAATTGCCCAAACAAAAAAAATCTCAAATCCAATTGACTTGATATTTTTACTTTTAATCGAAGAGGAAGGAAAGGTAGAGGTAATACTTTTTGATATGAGTGAGGATAATCTGAAAAAAATATTAAAAAAAACATACACAATGATAGGTTCAGACGCATCCGCCCGAGCAGATTATGGGATGTTATCTACAACAAGACCTCATCCAAGGGCTTTTGGAACATTTCCCCGAACTCTGGCTAAGTATGTCTATGAAGAAAAGGTTTTATCTCTGGAGGAAGCAATTTATAAAATGACTTATCAACCTGCATATCTACTTGGCATTAAAAACCGCGGCAGGCTAAAAGAAGGTAATTTTGCAGACATTGTTGTATTTAATCCAGAAAAGATAAAGGATTTAGCTACCTTTGAATCACCACTTCGCTATCCTGGGGGTATTGAATATGTTATTATCAATGGTCAAATAGTTATTGAACAAGGAAATCATACCAGCACCTTATCTGGCAAAGTCATTCGTAAAGGTCAGTAATTCTAAGTAACCGTTCAGGGATATAGCCACAGAGTCACAGAGAACACAGAGGGAATATATAACTACGAATGAACACGAATAATAAAAAGATTTGTAGTGCGAGGCTTTAGCCTCGCTTCTGGCAAGCAGGAAAGCGAACCTAAAGGTTCGTATGTGTTTAGCGTGACGATATTTTTTCCCGACGCTGAAAGCGTCAAACTTCACATAACCGTAGATGCAATCTACGGAAGAAACACATACATGCACTCTGCGACCCTGAAAGGGTCGAATTTTATCCCTCGTTTAAAATTCAACCCTTTCAGGGTTGAGAGACATCGTAGATGTCCATTTCTGGCTAATTTCTCTAATTCTCTGTGAACTCTGTGCCTCTGTGGCTGAACGGTTACAATTTTTCTTAAGTCAGTGCCGTTGGGTTAGGGGTGTGTTTTTCTCTGCGAACTCTTTTGTCTCTGCGGTGAACAGTTACAAAACTTTGAAGGAAGAGGCTGAGAAGTGGTATAGAGAGCGCAACGCCAAACATAAAAATGTCATAGAGCGCTATATTTTTCCCTGAAAAGATTAATGGAGGTGTTATAAATGCAAATAGAGGTAAAAAATGCAGTTATTGGCGGAAGCAAGGCATATACATTACTTAATGAGGGAAAAGTAGTTGGTGAGAGGGTAGGGGAGATACAAACCCCTTTTGGTAAGAGTCAACCTATATTTTTAGTCAAAGATAAAGATATTGAGTTTTTATTTTTGACAAGGCATGGCGAGAAAAGTTATGAATTAAATGCCTCATCGGTAAATTACCAGGCAAATATTTATGCCTTAAAAGAATTAGGCGTTGAACGAATTTTAGCCTGGAGTGGACCCGGGGCCATAAATGAAGATTTAAAACCAGGACAATATTTACTACCAGATGATTTAATTGATGAAACTAAAAGTAGAGTATTAAGTTTTTATAGCAAAAATAGCGGCATTGGATTTATCCGCTCAAGTCCTGTTTTCTGCCCTCAGTTAAGCAATGAAATGGAAGTACTTTTAAATGAACTTGGATTTAAGGGTAACAAGGGAGGAGTTTATGTTTGCACGGAAGGTCCTCGACTTGAAACTAAGGCTGAAATTAAAAAGTTTAAACTATTAGGTGCTGATGTCGTAGGAATGACACTTATTCCAGAAGTATTTTTAGCCCGAGAACTTGAAATGTGCTATGTAGCCTTATGTTATATTACTAATTATGCCGAAGGAATAAAAGAAAAAAAAGGTTATAAAAAGGCAACACTCTTTGATGGATTGATAACTAAAGAGGTGATGAAAAAGGTAGATAAAGCCGTTCAAAAATTTCCTGAAATTATTAAAGAATTTTATAAAAGTTTATTATTTAAAGATAGAAATTGCAATTGCAATCAATTAATGGCAAGATATAAAGAGAGGATAGGAAACAATTGGCATAATTGGATTCCGTGTAACCGTTCAGGTAGTCCTTTACCGCAGAGACGCAGAGGAACAGAGAAGACATAGAAATAAATCAGATAACAGAAAAGATTATTGGTGCAGACATAGAAATACTTATGACCTGCTTGCCGAATATTCAGCAGGCAAACCAGCGTCCATAGATTTTAATTTTTTTCTCTGCGTCTCTGTGTCTGTTATGTAAAGTGTCAAGCTTTTTTTTATTTTTTTACTTAAGAAAAGACTCTACGACTTATCTCTATAACTCTACACCTTATTTTTGTTTT
>JBFLXS010000191.1 GCA_040755795.1 bacterium
CTTTCTCCCCTGGTAGGAGGATAGGGCAACGCTGGAGACGGGGCACCCACGAAGTGGGTCGCGAGCGCCTTCCAGGCCACATACAGTGAATGTATGTCTCTGGAGGTCATCTGACCTCTCAGAGGAGAAAGTTAAGCATATATTCACTGGTGTGGTTAAAGCGATAAACTCATAGCTATTATATCACACTATACGATCGATTCCAAGTGCCTTTTAATTATTATCAATCGCTGCACCTGACCGCCAACAGTGTGGCGGTTTTTCAAAGTTCTGTGCCCTATTAAAGTTTGGTAGTTATTCAAAGGTTTGTGCTCATCCTGTTGGCGGCAGGTGAGCTCAGTCGTTAGACAACAACTGCCAATGTAGGACGTTGAAGATAAGAGAGGTGATAACAATAAATGGATATAAACCAAGATCAAAAAATAGAGATATTACTCTCTTTAATGGCAGAAAGGTACACATCTACTCATCTTATGCGTGAAAGAGTTATAAAGACAGTTATGTGGTCTGTCGGATTACTTTTTGTATTTGCGGGTTGGATTATTCAAGGTGATGTCTCGCCCGGACCTTTTCAAAAGTTGTATTTATGCATTGCAGTTATTATCTTCGTAGCAACTGTCTTATACTTCCTGCATGATACTAAGAAAGGCTTTGATAGAAATTTTCAAGTTTTGGTCAGAATAGAAAAAACTCTTGAATTGTATAAGAAGGGCTCTTTTACTAATGATGGATCAGGGTTATATCCGGAACAGTGGCAGCAGGTTGGAAGAGGCAAGTTTTTCAAAAGCTGTTACATTATTGTTTGTTTAAGTGCTCTTATAGCAATTTTTGCCATCATACTTGGCGGGACACTTTAAGAAGAATAGTGCTGTTTTATTGTCTAACCCATCGCTGCAGCCGACCGAGCTACCGCTCGGCGGCTGAGCTCTGTCGTTAGAATTAAAAATAATCACACAGAGACACAAAGTCACAAAGGAATTGAATAAAACAATAAACCTTTGTGTTCTTTGTGGCTTTGTGTGAGAAAATAAAAAGGAGATATTTTAGGGTCAAACCGTGAATGTGGAATGCACAATAATTCGGTGAGGCAGAGGAAAAGGAAAAGACAGCGAATCAATGCTTTTGTCTAACCCTGTGTTGCAGTTGACGGCGGGGGACTGTGCGGTGGTCAGAGTTTTGTGGTCTCTCAAAGTTTTATCTGGCTATCAAACTTTTGTGGTAATCCTCCCCGCCGCACCTGAACTTTGTCGTTAGGCTGGGACAAAGATCCCGATAAGGAAGAAGTCAAAATGACAAATTTTTTCTCTCTAAAAGCAGGTGATTTTGGTATAGTACTTTCTTTTTTTGATATTATTTCAGGTAAAATAGAGTCTTTTGGGAAAATTAAAGAAAAAATTAAAGATATTTTCCCAAAAACAGAATTTTATTTGGGGTGGGGGAATTATGATCTTATTGCTATTTCAAAAGTTATTCGAAACTTTACTTCAATTTCACAATTAGGATTCTTTAATAATGTTCATGGAAGTAAATTTTGTCTTGGCTTCGGGTGGAATGAAATCAGTAATAATATTGGAACAAATGAACCAGTAAATACTTATCAAAAGATGCCATTAATGGGAGTCACTTTCGTTAAAATACAAAATTATCTAATTCATAGGTATGGTTTTTCAATTGAATCGGCTGTAATTAACTGGATAAATACTGAGTTGAGAAAGTTTGCTCTCGAGGAACAAAACACTTCTATTAATATTATAGGTTCATGGGGTTGGAGTGAAATTATTATCATTTTTCATAGTGATTCTTATGAGAAAATTAAGAAATGTATTCTTAAATTAAGAGAACTACCTAAATCTGAATTGGAGATATTACAAAAAGATAATGATAACAAAGGGCATGTACTTAGCACTACATTTACAAATGTTGGTTTTGAGTTTGACCTTTTATCCAAGGAAAAAGAATTAGTAACAAGCAAATTAGACTTAATTAAAGGGAATATTATACCTAAAATTTATATTTGTTGCAAACCTGGACATATGAACTCTGTTAAAAAAACAATAACAACATCTTTTAACAATGATCTTTGTGTTGAAGCCCTTTTTGGAAAAGATGATTTGCTGATTGAATTCACATCAGTTTATCCAACAAAAGATTTCATTAAGAATATGATGGATTTCGTAAAAATAGATAAGAATACTTCTTCTATTCATTCTATTGCCACTGAAATACTCTTTGATAGTTCGTTATGTGAAGGTCCTAATCGAGCTATAAAAGGCGAAGAAAGAAGTGCTCCAACTGAGTATGCTTTTTCCTCTATAGAGATAGATAATGCTTTAAAAAACTTACCCGATGATATCCCCGAAAATTTAAAGATTACTACCCGTAATATGTTTTCTCTCTACAACTCTTGCATTTCCAATCGGTTTATATATGATTCCTTTGTTGATATGAGGAGTTTTATGGAGGGGATACTCAGAAGAACAGAAAATGCAAAAAATATATCATCATTGAAAGAAATTATTGACTTTCTTAAAGGAACCTTTAAAGTCTTTGAACTTGGTTTTAGGAATCGATATTATGCAAGTTATCCTGTTTCAGAAATTAATGATCCTACACTGGAGTATAAAGGTGGAATTCAACGATTACTTACTGCAATTGGGTATCTTCAACGAGCAACCCATTACAAATTAAAAACAAATGAGAGAAATTACGAATATAAAGGTTTTTGTGTGATAGGAAATACAGAAAAAATACTTTCTTCCTATCGTATAGGGGGAATACTTCAAGTTAATACGGACCATTTATTCTATCCTGAAAAGTTATTTCAATTATGGCATGAAGACGGACATGCATTCTTCATAGATGAAAAAATCGAAAATAAACCAGAAATAAAAAGAGAAGAAAAACTAATACTAATCAAGTGTAAAAATGAAGAAGAAAAAAAGGAACTAAAAATTTTAATTAAGGATATCTTTTCTGACATTTTTGCATATAGATATGGATTTAATAAGAATTTGGACCTTTTTATTAATTCATTCTGGGCTGATTTTAAAAGGTCTCCAGGGAATATGATAAAGGATAAACAGAAATTGATTCTCTCCCTGACCTTTCACTTTACCAGAATGGTATTAATTCACTTTCATAACATGGATAGAAATGACTTAAGAGTAGGAAATACGGTTCCTCAAAACAGTATAGAAAAAGCTACTAAACAATTTATTAACTATTATGGTAAAGAGTTTAAGGAGACTCAGAATGAAAGTTTTTTGGAAGGGATTACAGATTATGTTAGTGAGTTATGGAATATAACAGGTAAATTTACGATTTATTTTAAGGAGATTGAAAATAAAATCTCTCCATCTCCTATTAAACCTCTTAATATGGAACATTTTAACGATATCTTCCGTGATGGATGTATTCCTGAAGAGATTGATGACCCTAATCATCTAATTGCAAAGATTTGTAACCATTCACTTGGGAATAAAGATAAAAGTAAAAAAACAGAAGATGAACTTTTTAAACCAAGTACTGCAATAATGCTAAGTTTATGGCATCAAGCAGTAAAAGATAAGAAAATTTTTAAATATGATTAAAATATTTAAAATTTTTTAAAAAAATACTTGACAAAAATGTAAAGAAATGTTATAAAATATCTATATAATATATAAAATATATAAAAACTATTGGTCGGTCACATCTCAATTGATGAATAAAGTTTCTTCAGGATAACATCCTTACCATTTTTATAGGGGCAAAAAGTCTAAAAATCTTCATTAATTTATGTGTGGTGAACCAATAGACAGAAAGGAAGTGTAGAAAAATGAAGAGAAAAAAAAGTGAAGAAATTAAACCGCTTACGAAGGAAGATTATTATGTAGAAAAAGAATGGCATGGCCTTTATCGAATTCCATCTGTGGATAAAATAAGGGCTTTTGAAGGAGCTTTTAAGAAGAAAAAGAAATTTAATCTCGCCATTTTTTCCGGAAAGTAGAAAACATCAAAAAAATGGTATTTTACCCATGTGATATCTATTAGAGAGATTATGATGTGAAAGTAAATAGATAAGGGAGAAAGAATGTATTTTGCGTTTTTCCCTACCTACACAATTTACTATAAGTCTCTTGCAATTAGATATTCGCCGCTATTTTGAAGAGAGATTTTATGTCTATTTTCACTTTATGGAGAGTTAATTCTGAAAGCGACGAAGGGAAAGAGACTTAATCAATAAAACTCTTTGTGACATAAATGGATTTACATTATTCAAAAAGGTAGATTTTCCGCTGTGCTCGAAATGAGAGAAAAAGAATTCAGGCGGTCATTGCGAGCACATTCAAGTCTTTCAGTGTAACCTCTACGAAGAATTTTGCTTGCCGATTTCAGGTGAATGTTTTGCAGAATGAGCAGTTAGCATTGGAGAAAAATTTCCTGATTCCTCATTTATCCATCATATTTACTATTATCTGTTATCTGTCCTTGAAGGACTCTGATTTTTAAGAAGGAGGAGATATTAGTTAGGGTCAAACCGTGAATGTGGAATGCACAATAATTCGGTGAGGCAGAGGAAAAGGAAAAGACAGCGAATCAATGCTTTTGTCTAACCCTGTGTTGCAGTTGACGGCGGGGGACTGTGCGGTGGTCAGAGTTTTGTGGTCTCTCAAAGTTTTATCTGGCTATCAAACTTTTGTGGTAATCCTCCCCGCCGCACCTGAACTTTGTCGTTAGACGGTCGAAGGAAATAGAACCTCTACCATTTATGATTGGTTGGTGATCAAATGTCTCAATATGGTTGGTACCGGTTTGAGTGGGATGATGAAGATCAAAAAAACGGAAATGTTCAACATTTGCGAGACCACAACATCGAACCAGAAGAAGCGGAGGAATGTTTTTTTCACAATTATCAGTTTTGTCGAGATGAACGACGATTTACTGATATTTACATTTTAGACGGGAGAACCGATCGTGGAAGACGATTGCGATTGGTTTTCCAAGATAAAGGGAACGGGCTTGCCCGGGTCTTTACAGGTTGGGATTTAAAACAGAAAAAGAGGTGAAAAAGGTGAAAAAACGATTTGGCAATCTATCCAAAGGAGAACAGGAAAAGATTGAGATGGAGTACCATCAAATGGATCCAGAAGAATTTGATAATCTAATGTCTGCTGCTAAAACTTATACTACTGCGTCGATCCGTTTACCCGGTGAGTTGGTCGGAAAGTTGAAAGTGGTAGCAAAGTTAGAGGGTGAATGGGGATATCAGTCAATGGTTAGAAAATGGATCACCGAACGCTTGCAACAAGAAACCCGAATGGCGTTGCGATTGTCAGAGATGCCTCTCAAGGAAGTCGTTGCAGTTTTGGAGAAACAGATTATCAAATGAGTGCTTCTTATAACGGAAGAGGTTGCTAACGAACCAAATTTTTCCTAACCTGTCGTTGCAACGGACGGCGGGGGACTGTGCCGTGGTCAGAGTTTTGTGGTCTCTCAAAGTTTTATCTTGCTATCAAACTTTTGTGGTAATTCTCCCCGCCGCACCTGAACTTTATCGTTAGATAGGAAAAAGCAACTATGAACCCAAAGTTACTATCAATATCAATTTTTATAATTTTAGTTATGGGAATTGTATTTATAAGTGGATGCAAAGACTCAAAAGCAGTTCCAAGAGATTTAGAGATAATATATGAGTGGGGAGCATGTCATATGGAAAAGGGCTGGAACACGTTAAAAATAAACTCCGATGGAGATGCTACTTTAACCGTAGAATTTTTTGGGCACAGAGAGTATAATAAGTATAGTTTCACCAATAGTGAGTTATTAGAGATTTATAGAGAGGGTGTAAGAAATAACTTTTTTCGGTTGAGAAGAAAGCATTATAACTCTAACATAAGAGATGGATGGTGCTCAGAATTAAGGATAAAAGCAGATGGACGAGAACATGAAGTTTCTGTCAGTAATATGGATGTGAAACAGATAAAGAGGATTACTCAAAAGATCTCTGAGATTCTAAAATCAAAAGGTTGCAAAATAGAACGGTATTTCTGACAACAGACAAGGGCAGCGTAGTAAGGTCAAACCGTGAATGTGGAATGCACAATAATTCGGTGAGGCAGAGGAAAAGGAAAAGACAGCGAATCAGAGCTTTTGTCTAACCCTGCGTTGCAGTTGACGGCGGGGGACTGTGCGGTGGTCAGAGTTTTGTGGTCTCTCAAAGTTTTATCTTGTTATCAAACTTTTGTGGCAATCCTCCCCGCCGCACCTGAACTTTATCGTTAGGTGGCAAAAATTAAGTTAATATAAAAGGAGAACAATCTATGGCTGTTCATATTCATCCTCATGCTCAAGAGAGGATGAAAGAACGAGGAGCTACTGAAAATGAAGTAAAGTTCACAGTGGAGCATGGAGAAAGATTTCCAGCTAAGTATAATCGTACAGGATTTCGCCATAACTTTACTTTTAACAATATTTGGTGTGGAAGATATTATAAAAACAAACAGTTAGAAGCTTACGCTGTTCAAGAAGAGACTGACTGGAGAGTCATAACTATAATCACTCGTTATTTTTAAAATTAGAAAGGAGTAAATATCATGAGATTCACTTATGATCCTCGCTATAATGTTGCTTACATTCGCTTTCACAAAAGAGATACTGAAGTGGAAACAATACGAGTAAGTGATGAATTAAATGTAGATATAGCACCAGATGGAACTATTTATGGGCTTGAACTCTTAAATGCAAACGAGCAATTGAATCGTGAGGATAGAGGTAAACTTTTGGTCATTAACGAAGCAACTGGGGAAGAAAAGGAACTCCTTTTAGCTGTTAGCAGGTAGAATTGGAGAATTGTGTCCAGACCTTGATTATGGAATAGACAATAATTCGGCAAGGGAAGATGGGGATTAATACTCAATTTTGCATATTAGTCCCTGACAAAATATAATGATATACATTAACTTTTTTCTGTTTGATAAAGTAAAAACTTTATGATATTATTCATAATAGCCGTTCAGATAATAACTGGTTAGACTAAAAGAGATTAAACCACGAAGGGCAGGGAGAACACAAAGTGAAATTTGATGAAATATCTAATGAAGTTAGCAAATATTAAAGTTGGCTTGTTGATAAATTTCAAGGTAGAAAGGTTGAAAGAAAGCATAAAAAGATTTGTCTTGTCCAATCTTCGTGACCTTCGTGCTCTTCGTGGTAAAAAAACAGTCTAACCACATATTAAAGGCAATTTGTCAAGAGAAAAATTTATCCCTATAACGAATTTTTTAAATTTTTAAAAAGATTCGTTTCTCTTGCACAAATAACGGACTATGGTACTGCAATCCATGCATGAGACTG
>JBFLXS010000192.1 GCA_040755795.1 bacterium
CCTCATCGCAGAAAAGAGAAAAACCTGATAAAAGTTCCCCAAATACTCACTTTGATTTGTCCAAAAATACCTTCTATTCATTTCCAATTTCTTTCATATCTCTTTCATATTATTTTTGACACTACCTCATTTTGGTAATTGGTAACTGGTGAATGGTAATTAGTTACCAGTTACCATTTAACCGATTACTTACTTTATAATTTCGTGAAGCCCTATATATTATATGCTACATAGCATAAAGATTCTCCTGAAAATAGGAAGTAGAGAGTAGAAAGTAGAAAGTAAAGAAAACATCACTCCTCACGCCTATCTCCTTTTGGTCACTGGTATTGGTCAATGGTCATTGACTAATGACTCCAATCTCTCTCCCATTAATTTTCATCGTCTTTTGTGAGTCGCAGACTCATGACCGTTTCCCCTGAAAATATCCGTGGATTGCGCAGATTACACAGATTTTTAATTTTTTATTTCCACCGCGTAACTATTCAGCACAATTATTTCATAAATCTAGGTAATTCCCCTACTTTGCCACAGAGACACAGTGGCACAGAGAAATTATAAAATATACCTTTTGATACCATCTTTTAACAAGAGGAATTTGCTTATATACTTCTATCGCACATCTGATGATTTTCTCTGTTATCTCATTCAAATCCTTCATCTTAAAATACCTCTGTGCCTCTGTGGCTGAATAGTTATCTACAAACTATGATTTTCCGTTAGTCCCCTTAGCCTTCTCATGCGATATAAGTAGTCAACCGAGACGGTTGACCTACCACCACCATTGATGGTAGGACAAGCGTCTGGCGTGTCTACTTGTCTGTTGCAGTCTAATTGTGTCGGAAAAAATATCTCCGTTAATACAACACGCGACACTAAGAGGGAATTGATACCAAATATTAGTATTCCCACTAATGCAGTGATGGTCAGAAGTTGGAATATAAGCAACACCATCGGATGCATCATAAACCATACCATTACAAGGCCTGGTATTGCCGGCCAAATCAGGGCAGTGGGATGCGACAGTGATGGTTTGAGCTCGGAAGTCGTTATTTGTGCCGGCTGATGGATTAGAGGAACCAGTAACAGCGGTAGCACTATACCCATACCTAAACCTGTGAGAGCCCGAAACCATCCTGGCGATGCCCACAGGTGTAGCGTATTGCCCCAGCCATCCAGCAAAAATGGCACCATCAGCACGCTAGCGCTAACCCCACTTCGAACATCTGGGAAACTGCGGTTCCACCCACCGCTTACTGCCAGATAGAGGTATGACGATACCACTCCGAAATGCAAGCCTGAACACCGAAAACAGAGAGGGAAGACGATACCATCAAAGTGCGATGAGCGACCTGGCAATTGGTGACATATCAATCCACAGAGATCATACAGAACAGACATCGCTAATAATAACTCCCCGACATACCAATCACACAGGCTATTATCCCGCAGATACATGAGAGTACACACACACTGATACCTACCCACAACCATAATCGCCCAACGGCTTTTTTGGCGGGATTAGGATCGTTCATGTAGATTATTCCCATGATAATGCCGAGCAATGGTATGAACAATGTGCCGACAATGATGCCCGTCTTCAACCCCGATGAGACTGGTGCACCATCTGGTAGGAAAGGCGGTTTCCCTATTTGGGTTTGTGGCTCAGTCCGGTAATCTATTGTCATGGAAGTGCCACATTTACCACAGAACTTAGCTCCATCTGGATTTTCAAAACCACATTTTGGACACAACATGATAGTGCTCCTCCTTTTTGGATTTGTTAACCGCAAGGTTGTTTTACACATGCTATTGGTTAACACGAAACTCACAGGTTGCTTCAGTCCATTTGTCTGTCGGAATCGCTTCGACATTTTTCTTGATTACTGTAATATCACGCGCCGCGGCTGCCGGCGTCTCTATCCGAAACAACGAACCATCCGATGAGAATTGCGACGCCAGTAATTCTACCTTCTCCAATGTAGCGATGGCCTTCAACTTTTCGATTCCCGGCGGTCCCAGCACTCCGTATTCAAAACCATACTCTTTGCCAGGAATTTCATAGCTCTGATTGGCTGAAATCAAATTGTTACGATATAGCCCATTGGGAAATAAAATGGTCAGTTTTCCACTCGTACCGATATTCAGCAAGGTCAAATAGCAGTCCTTAGTAGAACGGAAGCACACATTAATCTTGTCGCCAATACGATACTTAGCTTGTTTCGCTGATGGGATAATATTAATATCACGACTTTCCACAGTGGTCTCGGCGGCGAGAGTGGTCCACACCTGGACAGAAAAGTCTCCCGTTGGCTTTGCGATAGCGTTGAGCTTCTCTCCGAGCAGTTGGCTTATGGTTGATGGGTCTTCATGCTCAACTTTGCTCTTCTGCTCAAAGAATAAATAGGCAACCGTAGCTACCAGAAAAACGAAGAGAATGGCTGCAATAATCGGTAATCCTTGATTGCCACAGAGCTTGTAGGCTATCACCAGGATGACAATAAACGCCAAACTGAAGATTAGCGATTGACTTGACAATTTCTTGATGACAATCTGTAACATTTCTTTCGTGCCAAATAGGTCAGCAATAGGATGTGATTGGTTTCCAGCCTTGTATTCATTACTGAAACTGATAGGAATTTGCTTTTGGGTCATTTTTGATGTTACCTTCACTTTTGAGCATTATGGTTATATTTTACCACAAATTTTATCCCATGTCAATAAAAATTTTGATCATCAGGAATTCTCGGTGAAAAATTAGATAGAGACTCATTATTCCTTATTTCCCTCTCAAAATCTTTACGAAAAATATTTTTTTCTATCTCTCCTAAACATAGGTGAATTCAGTCTCTAAAAATTCACCGAGAATTGCTGGTTTCACGAGATTTCTCTTGACAGAAACAAATTATAAGGGTATAATAAAAATAAGGTGAATAATTTGAGATTAGTAGCCTGGGAGGTTACTCGAAGATGTAATCTTTCGTGCATCCATTGTCGGGCAAGTGCGATTAATAGTAATAGATTTGATGAGGATGAGTTATCTACAGAGGAGGCATTTGTTTTAATTGATGAAATTGCTAAAGTTAGCCATCCCATCCTTATCCTTTCTGGCGGTGAGCCACTACTTCGACAGGATATATTTAAAATAGCCTCTTATGCCATAAGTAAGGAATTTACCGTTGTCATCGGTTGTAATGGAACTTTGATTAATGAGGAAGTCACTGAGCGAATAAAAGATGTTGGAATTAAAAGAATTAGTGTTAGTCTGGATGGTGCGGCGGCTAAAACCCATAATAAAATTAGACAACAGGGAGCATTTGAAAAGGCTTTAGAAGGACTAAAATGGGCAGGAAGAAGTGGTCTTGAAATCCAGATTAATACTACGGTTACAAAACAAAATTATCTAGAACTCAATGACATAATCAATTTAAGCATTAAATTGGGTGCGGTTGCCTGCCATTTCTTCTTCCTTGTCCCAACTGGCAGAGCTAAGACAATGGAGAAACAGGAATTAAGCCTCACGGAATACGAAGATGTATTAACCTGGTTATATAAAAAAAGTAAAGTAACAAATATTGAAATAAGAACTACCTGTGCCCCACATTATTTCAGGATTATGCGACAGATAGAAAAAGGTGAACAACATTTTCTCTTAAGCAAAGGCTGCTTGGCCGCAACTTCTTATTGCTTCATCTCTTACAAAGGTGAGGTATTCCCGTGCGGTTATTTAGATGTTCGTTGTGGTGATATTAAAACCCAGAGTTTTAAAGATGTCTGGGAAAATTCGCAAGTCTTTAACGAATTGCGTGATTTTTCTAAATACAAAGGTAAATGTGGACGATGTGAATATATCAATGTCTGTGGTGGTTGCCGAGCACGAGCCTATGCGAAAACAGGTGATTACTTAGACCAGGAGCCTAATTGTATTTATCAACCAAAAAAGGAGCGGATAAATTGATGATTGAATCATTAGTCAAAGAAAATATTAAAACTTTAAAACCATACCAAATACCGGATATTTCCTGCCCAATTAAATTAGATGCAATGGAAAATCCGTATGACTTACCAGACGAAATAAAAGAATTGCTTAAAGAAAAGATTACTGGTTTTAATCGTTATCCCGACCCACTTTCAAATGAATTACGCCAGACTATTGCCGCATATCTTGGCATAAATAAAAAAGAAATTTTGGTTGGTAATGGTTCTGATGAACTAATCTTATACATTCTGCTAACTTTTAACGCAGGTCAAGTTGTTTTTCCCACACCTACCTTTGCAATGTATAAAATATTATCCCAGATTACTAACACCACGCCAATTGGAATACCTTTAACTGACAAATTTGAATTAAATGAGGAAAAGATATTGAAAATAACCAGGGATACTCCTTCCATTATTTTTCTCGCTTATCCAAATAATCCAACAGGAAACTCTTTTTCAAAAGAAAAGGTATTAGAAATTATTGACGAATCGCCAACCTCATTAATAATTATTGATGAAGCCTACTTTGAGTTTTCAAAGGAGACCTTCATTTCACTGATTAACATTTACCCGCAGGTAATAATTGTAAGGACATTTTCTAAGGCATTTGGTTTAGCCGGATTAAGAATTGGATATTTGATTGCTAATTCTCAAATAATCGATGAACTTCTCAAAGTAAAATTGCCCTATAACCTGAATGCTTTTTCTCAAGCAGTGGCGACTTGTGCCATAGAAAATTTTAGATACCTTTTACAACCTCGAATTAACCAGATAATAAGTGAGCGAGAAAGGGTCTATGGATTTCTTAAAGGAATAACTGGCATTATGCCTTACCCCAGTGATGCTAATTTTATTTTATTTAAAACCCTCAATATCCCGCCAGATACCCTTTTTTCAAATTTAGTTGAAGAAGGGATATTAATTCGTAATTTGAATGATGATATCCCTAACTGCCTTCGAGTAACTATTGGTAATGAACAAGAAAACAATGCCTTTTTGGGAAAAATAGATAGTATTTGCAGAAGATATTGAGGCTTCTTTTTGGGAAGTGTTCAGGGTGTAATAAAGGGAAAAGGGGAAAACAGGGAAAAGGGGGTGAAAAAATGACACCAATTGCAATCATTGACTACGGAATGGGTAATTTACGGAGTGTGCAAAAGGCGATTGAGAAGATGGGTGGCAGGGTGATAGTTACCAATTCTCCACTTAAAATTATTACTGCCTCAGCCGTGATTTTACCCGGCGTAGGTGCATTTAAAGATGCAATAACTCAATTAAAAAACTTACAACTTGATACTATCATTCATAGGGTCATAGAATCAGGTAAGCCATTTTTAGGTATTTGTCTGGGAATGCAACTGCTATTTAATAAAAGTTATGAATATGGTGAGTGCGAAGGATTAAATATCCTTTATGGAGATGTCCTTAAATTTCCGGAAACTCTAAAGGTCCCACATATTGGCTGGAATACTATCCAGAAGGCACAGGAGGCAAAAGTATCTTTATTAGATGGCATTCCAGATAATTCTTACTTTTATTTTGTGCATTCTTATTATGTCAACCCTGAAGATGAAGCAATTATTGCGACGACAACTGATTATGGGATAAAATTTACCTCGATGGTTTGTAAAGAGAATGTTTTTGGCACCCAATTTCATCCTGAAAAGAGCCAGACACTCGGATTAAACCTGCTAAAAAACTTTTTAAATCAGGTAACTATTTAGCCCTATGAAGGGGAACAGGGGGGTAATCGGTGCGAGAAATACGATATACCACCCCATAGTGGGAGAAAGAATAATAGTTTTTCCCTTTGTGGACTTTGTGAAAATCCTTTGTGCCCGTAACCGTTCAGGATATAGCCACAGAGTCACAGAGAACACAGAGGGAATATATAATCACGAATGAATCCCGTTAGATGTTTTACTATCTAACGAGAATGAACCCGAATCTCCTTGAACAACAAAAAGATTTGTAGTGCGAGGTTTTAGCCTCGCTTCTGGCAAACCGGAAGGCAAACCTAAAGGGTTGCACTACATTTATCGAATGTCACAGGTTAATTCGTGTCCATTTGTAACTAATTCCCTTATTCTCTGTGAACTCTGTACCTCTGTGGCTGAACGGTTATTTGTGCCCTTTGTGGTTAAATTAGCCTCCGAATTATTACCTTTATCGGATAGAGATGCCAAAGCGGCTTAGAAAGGAATCAAGATGAACAGCACAGCACAAGATGTAAACATAATTATTGCCTTTATCGCCGGATTATTATCATTTTTTTCTCCGTGTGTTTTACCGGTCATTCCTTCATATCTGGCTTTTATTACTGGTTTGTCTTTTGAAGAAATGAACGAAAATCAAACCGTGATTAAAAGGCGGCTTTTTTTTAATTCCCTTATATTTATTCTTGGCTTTTCCTTGATTTTTATCTTCTTAGGGGCAGGGGCAACCTTAATCGGCAAGTTTTTAATCACTTATAAGCTTATTATTCAAAAGGTAGGTGGAATCTTAATTATCCTTTTTGGCATCCATATAACCGGCCTTGTCCCGCTCAACTTACTCAAAAAAGAAAAGCGTGTCCACCTTAAAAACAAACCTTTCGGCTATCTGGGCTCTTTCTTAGTCGGATTAGCCTTTGCTTCTGGCTGGACTCCCTGTATAGGTCCTATACTTGGCTCTATTCTTATCTATGCCGCTACCTCAGATAATGTTTATTCAGGCATTATTCTCCTCTCATCTTATTCCTTAGGGCTTGGACTCCCCTTTCTTATTGTCTCCTTAGGGTTGTCTGCCTTTTTGACCCATTTTAACTGGATGAAACGCTATTTAAGACCAATTTCTATCTTCAGCGGTATCCTGCTTATCCTCATCGGGATAATGGTATTCACCGACAAACTGGGAATGGTTACGGGAATGATTACTGGGCTAAACAATGACTAAAGAAAACTGTTCGTTCAAACAATCTAAGGAGAAGGGGGATAAGGAGATAAGGAAGATATGGAGATTATAAATTCCGTAACCGTTCAGGTGGTAATTTACCGCAGAGACGCAGAGGAACAGAGAAATAAATCAGATAACAGAAAAGATTATTGGTGCAGCCATTGAAATACATAGGACCTGCTTGCCGAATGTTCAGCCGGCAAGCCAGATTTGTTAATCCATCCCTGATTTTCATCAGGGCAAGTTTAATGTTGTTGGACTCAAGAGATTGCACTGATGAAAATCAGGGATGTTAAGCGTATCGTAAATAAATTTTAATTTTCTTCTCTGCGTCTCTGTGTCTGTTATGTAAAGTGTCAAGCTTTTTTTTATTTTTTTACTTAAGAAAAGACTCTACGACTTATCTCTATAACTCTACA
>JBFLXS010000193.1 GCA_040755795.1 bacterium
GCTAAAGCCAGAGGTTTTAGAAGTTACAGAAATTTTAAAATAGTAACCTTTTTGATTACAGGAAAACTTAATTTTGGTCAACTCAATAAACACTATTTACCCACTTAAAACTTAGAAGAACCAAATAGAAACATGATTTAGATTAGCCTCAACTATTTTTTGAGCATGATCAGGTTTTGAATTACTTACTAATTCCCATTTATTATCTTTCAGGATAAACATTTTTAATGTTTGCACTCTTATATTTGTTCCATCAACTTTACCATCATTATTTATATCAGAATAGGCTATACTTATAGTTACATTTCCAGTAAGAGTTCCAATAGACTTACCTTGAGCATTATCCATAATAAAATCATAGCTTTTATTTCCATATATTGGTTTCAAATTAGAGTTTTTCTCAGCATCCTCATTAGCTTCTCTAACTTTCGGATCTTCGTATGAGTATTCATCTATTCTGACATAAGCAATAGTAGGAAGTACACCAGCAGGGATAATTAACCTTGCTTTTAAATCAGAAGATGTGGCTATACCACTTGTACCAGGTTCTATCACCTTCGTATAAACCTTTATAATGGCTGTAGTTGTTCCAAAACTTTCTTTCTTAGCTAAATCTTTATAAGATACAGTTGCAGTATTAACAATTTCAGCATAAATATTGTTTATAGAAATGACCAATATTATAATTATTAAAGATATGATTTTTCTCATTTTTGCATCACTTTTTTATATTCGTTCTATTCGCTAATTGAACTTTTGCGTTTTTTTAGGTGTAAGAAAGGGGAAATGGAGAAAATTAGGGAAAGGGGAAAAAGAATTTCATAAGCGTTCAGGTGTAAATAAGGAGAAAAGGGGAAATGGGGAGAAAGGAGAGGGGTAGGGGAATTAGGTAGCAGAAGGTTTCATCAGTTATCAATGACATTCTAAAGTACATGATTTTCTTACTAAAATAAGAATACTTTTTCCCCTTTTCCCTAATTTCTCCATTTCCCCTTCGTTACACCCTGAACGGTTACAGAATTTCATGTATAACTAACTATATTTCTTATACTTAGAGAAAAATACTTCTTTTTCCTTTTCCCCCCTTTCCCGTTTCCCCTTATTTACACAAGAGATTGAAATACAAAGTGTTAGCAAAAAACGCAAAAGTTTAGTCGCTAAATTAGATTACTAAATTTAATCCGTGAACATCCGTGTACTCTATTTAAAAGTATCATTTAATCCTAACCCGATAGTAAATCTCTATTTTAGCTCCACCATTTAAACTAATACCTGCTAAATTACCAGTTGTCCCCTCTTCATCTCTACCTATAATAATTGTTTCATTAGTGAAATTACCTTCATCATCATTTTGAGCATCTGTCAATGTTCGAGTTCCAAGTCTAATACTTTCAGTTGCATAGATAACATCATCTGGTAAAGTATCCTTTACCACTGTAAATGTAGCCATATCTTCACCTTGATTTTCTAAAGTTATTTTATACTCAATCAAATCACCTGCAATACCAGTTTCAGTATCAAAATATTCTGTTCCCGTTCCTCTTCTGGTTATATTTCTGGAAGTTTTAACAATAGTCACATTAACTGTGCCTAACTTTCGTATTGTACAGGTCCCTGTATCCGTATATGTACCTCCGCTTAGGTCTTTATACTCAAGCTCTGCTGTGTTGGTAATAGTACCTACTGCATTGGCAGATAATGGGATGAGTAAGGTTAAAACTACCAACCCAAACAATTTAATAATACTTCTTCTCATACCTTTTTCACCTCCTCTTTTATTTTTTGGTAAACGGATTAAACGGATATATCAGAATTTATTTTTATCCGTTCAATCTGCTAAATCCGCTTACCAAAAATCTAATCTACTTTTGCCTTAAAACCAAGTGCCTCTGTTCCATAAGGAGCAATTTCACCTATTTCCCATCTTAAATCTGGTAATTCTGACTCATCACCTCCTTCAGAAATACTGTTTTGTATATAAGTAAGTCCTTCCGGAACCGTATCAGTAACAATTACATCAGTGGCCGTGCCTAAATCTACATTCTCCAAAAAGATTTTAAACTCCACCACATCCCCTGAAATAGCATCAGTAATTGTACCAAAAGGTGTATCTCTTGTAACATTTCTTGCTGTTTTGGTAATCACTATTTCTGGCTTTAATTCTATTCTAAATATTTGCTCTTCTGCCCATGGACTTGCTTTTAAGCCTGTATCAATAGTCTGTACACTCCAGGTATAAGTACCAGGTGATAGACCTTTTAAGGTAAGAGATTTAGTCTTCAAACCATAGTAGTTACCAAACAATGGCGTGCCATATTTAGATGAAACAATTTCATTCCCTCCAGAGGTTGTTCCTACTCTGATGTTATAATATAAACCTTTTGCTGGTGTTTCAGTATCAGAACCATCTCCCCAGCCTAAATCTACCTTGCCACTGGCATAGGTACCGGCAGTTAAGCTATATGGAGAAGTAGGTGTGCCGTTAGGATTATTGCCACCTGTTAAATTAGCCTCATCGTTTTTATATATCTTAATATTTCCATTTTTTAATACTAAATCTATATCTCCATCATTATCATAATCTACCCAGGTAAGAGGGCAAAGTCCTCCTCCAGGTAAGAGCTGATTTGTATTAACAAAAGTGCCACTATCATTTCGATAGAGGTAGGTAATGGTTCCCTGCTGTCCTGCAAGGGCCAAATCCATGTCACCATCATTATCATAATCACCCCAGGCTACAGAACTATCATCTAAGGAGATTAACTTTTGATGTTCAGTAAGAATACTATTGATGTTTCTATAGACTATAGTTTTAGGTAACTTTCCTGTCAGGGCCAGGTCCAGCCAACCATCATTGTCAAAATCACCCCAAGCAATCTCACCATAACTTATTCCTTTTAAATCCTGGTTTGTATCTGTGAAAGTCCCGTTATCGTTCCTATAGAGTTTAGAAATTATATCTGAGTTAGACTGTCCTGCCAAAGCCAAATCTAAATCTCCATCATTATCGTAATCTGCCCAGGCAACAGAACTAAAAGCTCCTACTCCTGTTAAGTTTTGACTTATATCTTCATTCAAAATACCATCATCATTCCTATAAATCTTAGAGATTTTACCCGAATCACTATCTCCTGCCACTACCAAATCTATATCTCCGTCATTATCGTAATCTGCCCAGGCAATATCACCATCCCATACCCCTATTAGGGATTGATTCATATCTTCATTAAAAGTACCATTCTCATTCTTATAGATTCTGGTAGCTGAACCTGACATAGCTCCTGTTAATGCCAAATCTAAATCACCATCGTTATCATAGTCACCCCAGGCAAGGGAGCCGTGATCTGTTTTTATTAGAGATTGGTAGTAAGTAAAAGTACCTCTATTATTTCGATATATCCAGGGAGTTATGGCATTCCCTGATAAAACCAAGTCTATCCACCCATCGTTATCAAAATCACCCCAATCAACATCCCCCAAATACCCTCCTGAAAAACTTATCTCAGAGTCAGTAAATCTTTTCCTTGTTATGGTAAATCCATCGGTTAAGGTACCAGATTGACCATCAGGATTCGTTACTACCACACTCCATGTTCCATGTTGCTTTCCTTCCAAATCAAAGATGGCAGTTATTGTCCCAGAATTTTCTACAGTAGTAGAACCCACTATATCAAATTCACCAATCCTGGTGAGTGTAGCTGTAGCCCATTTTTGAAAGTTAGAACCAATAATAGTGGTACTTATGGTTCCTATATTTGTACCAGTATTTGGATTAATACTTATTATCATTGGTGCTGATGATAGTGTTCCTACAAAGTTCTGATCTTCTTGGGTTGGAGGAAGACTACAAATGATACTACCTGGCTCGAAAATGTATCCAGATTTGGTTGGTACCAAAGTGTATGTTCCTACTGTTAAACCAGTAAATTCATAAGAACCATTGGAAGATGTAGTAGTGGAGGTAGAGACATCGCCAGATAAAGTTAAGGTTACATCCTCTATGCCAAAACCAGTTGAGGTGGTAACAGAGCCTCTAATGTAGTATGATGTGTAATACATAGTGAGGATGTTCTGAGCCGGTTTATTCTGTGGAGTGTAATCACGGCGATAAGGATTACTAACAGTACCTGCTTCGGGATCATTCACCCAAATCCACCAAAACATCCCACGAAACCAATCCTTATCCTTAAAGACCTCAAAGGCTGCTTTATAACATCTGGCTTGCAATTCACCGTTATAAGGATAATCTCGAGGTCCGTCCCATGGTTTATAAGCAGCATAGTCAACTGCACAGTATCCAATTTCTGTAAAGGCAACTGGTTTCCCCACAGTAGATTGCCAATTTTCAAATTCCTGCACCCAATTGTGTCCATTCCAGCTATCACTCCAGGCATCTATTATCTGAATAAGTGAGGGATCTGGGGTGCTCGTGCCGACTAAATCACTATATACACTGATACCCACAATATCCATTCTGTCCCAGAAGCATAGATTTTCGTATTCTATATGATAATTGGCACAGAAAGTCAATGAACCGGTATAAATACTCTCAATGTTATCAATTATTGCATTCCATTCAGATGTGTGGGTACCAGTCATACTCGTCAGCTCTGTACCTATACAGAGAAGTTCAACACCGTCATTCTGTGGATCTGAATTTCCTGTTACTGGATTTTGACCAGCAGCTACTCTGGCGTAATAAGTAGTAAGACTTCCATAGCTGTCAAACCAGGCATTCGGATCTGTAGGTTGAATATCACCTGCCCAAGTAATAGTACTATCTGGATGTTTAACATTAAGATGAATCTTAAGCATTACATTCATTCCTTCATTATGAACATCCTTGATTACCTTTTTTACATCCTCATAACTTGGTGTCAGAGTACCATCAGGATAAATGGTAGTTGACATTGTACCATCCATATACCATATTACTATTATACCTACATAATTGGCGTTAGTATTTTTAAGATTACCTAATGAAGTCGTCGAGGCTGTAGAAGAATATTGTCCTTGAAATCCCCAGCCATAACATATTCCTTTATAATCTAAACTAGCCTTAGCTGGAAAAGGAAATATAACTAACAGGAACCCCATAAGTAACCCCAAAAGATTTGATATAGCTCTATACATGATTTGACCATCCTATAATCCTATAAAATTTTTAGAATATTTCTTTCCTTTGCCCTCTCTGATATCTGATGATTGGGGGAACAGAAAATAACTTTATTATTAGAATCAGTTGGATGTTTTCTATCCCTCTATCCCTGTCTCAAAGCCAAAATTTACCTCTTCTGCTATTACCTCTGATGAGGAGAGTATCATCAGTAAAATTATTGTCGTTAATCTAAGGAGAATTTTTGATTTAGATTTATACATTCTTTTACCTTTACCTCAATTCACTATCAAAATTAATTTTTTATCTATTATAACATTAATTTACTCTGTGATTAACTCAGTTAATTTTAAAAAAATAGCCTTTTTGTGAAAAATTTCATTAGAGAAAGGAAGAAAAGAAAGAAAACTTTTATTTTCTTTCAAATCTTATCATACCATTAATCTTATGTCCTTTGGAGTCTATTGGAAGAAGTTTATTTTTTTCTTCTTCAGGAAAGAGGTTACGAATGTCTCTAATCCATTGACTATATCTTGACCTGTTATAAACACCAATTTCTCTAGAAAATATATATAAAGGCCTTTCTTCTTCCGAGACATCTTCTTCATTTTTTAGAGAGACTTTTACTATTTCAGTAGGAGAGATGAATCTATTTTTATATTTGGTCATATAGGCAATAAAACAAAGAAATAATAATTGATTTTCGTAGGGCGGGCTATTAATCTGCCTATTTATATCCTCTAATACTTTTCTCCTCTTTTTTATCTCTACCCTGACATTTTCTGAGTTAAATAATCTTTCGAGGAACTCTTCCTCGTTATCCTGTGAGGGCATATCTTTCATATAAATTCTTATTTCATACAAACTTTTCCATGAGATTGTCCATTTCCAAATCTTCCAAGTTATTATAATCAAGAGTATTAATAACAATGGTGATGAGTATATAAACATCTTATACCAAGGAATTCCTAAGATATATAGTCGAGTGATATTTCTATTAATTTCATCTGAGGTTGCCTTCAATATTTTCTTTATTCCACCTATTGATTCCCCTAACGCTATCTCTTTCCATATTAAATATATATTATCCCAACTTATCTCTTTTTCAACCACCTCTGGTGTATTTTTATAGGCCTTGGAGTGATACAATGTAGCTGTCTTGAATACCTTACAGAAGGGATATTTAGCGATATACTTCTCTAATCCTTCTTTTGAAGTAGGTAATGAACCTGTAATTTCTGCATGCTGTACCTGGCTATCAGGGCTGCATAAGTATTTAACCAATCCCACTGCTTTATCTAAATTACCTCTTTTTTCAGCGACTTTAAGCACTGCAAAATTAGCTCCTCCACAAAAGGTATATTTTCCTCCTATCCCCTTAGGGACTTCCGCAATACCAAATTTTTGCTTCCAGTCCTTACCTAACTGTTTTATAATCCAGGGACCTGTAAAAATCATCGCATATTTACCATTAATAAAATCATTAGTGATCTCAGGAAGTTTTTTATCTAAAGGTAAATCAACACAGTTTGCCTCTACTAAATCTAACAAAAAGTCGATTCCTTTTAAAGCTTTTTCTTCGTGTAGTGTAGCACTCAACCACCACCATATTTTAAAATCGTTGTTAATATGTACTATCTCTCCTCCAGCACTCCATATCCATATAGCAAGCATATGTAATAGATTCCAATCCCGGGCAATAGGAATACCCCAAGTGGCTTTCCTTCCTCTTAATTTTCCTTTACGAATATTATCTTGAATTCTTAGACATGTGTTCTTAAAATGCCTCCAATCTTTAAAATCCTTCTTAGGATTATCAATAGCCTCTTTCCAATATACAAATATCCATGGGTCTGCAAACCACGGCAAACCATAAACTTGCGTAGAACCAACCACTTTACAATTCTTTATTGAAGTAGATGTGTAAGAATCTTGATTTATATATTTTGCTATATTTAATAAGGCACCTTGATAACCTAAATAGGCGGTCCATGTTGTACCAAGTTGCATAATATCTGGTGTGTTTGTATCTATATTTTGATTCATAGCCTCACTTATAACGGAACTTCCCCTCAAAGATGGACCATAAAATGGTGCTAACCTTTTAATAATCAAGGGGATAGGCAAGTTTTAGACCTTAAAAGCGTGCATACGAATATTTTTTAAAAAAATTTTATTAT
>JBFLXS010000194.1 GCA_040755795.1 bacterium
ATGAATCTTGTTCCTCCTTTCGTTCTTTGATAGATATAAAAGGTAACCGTAACTTTCTGTTATACGTGGCAACCTGAGTTTTTATAAAACAGCAGGTTCACACTCATTGATTCTTTCGTTTTGATTCTTTGAGTCTCTTTCTCTGAGTTCGAGTATTACTCTTTCGCAGACCGAGGCGTCTCAAAAGAATAGGTTACCAGTTACAATTAATATCATATCCAGAAAATCTTTTGCAGGGTAACTTGACACTTTATCATATCATCTCTTTTGTCTCTGCGGTGAACGATTACCTTTAAAATGGTGAGAGAGCAATAATCCAGTGAGGCTATATTTTTAAGCCGCGGTGGGAGTAACATTTTCTGGCACATAAGGTGTGGCTTTTTCTTCAAAGGCAACGCGGATTAATTCTTCAATGGTGGTTATTCCGGCTAAAACCTTTTTTATGGTGGCTTCTCTTAAAGTAATTAACCCGGAGCGTTTCGCCGCTTCTTTGATAATGTGGACTGATTCACGGGCTAAAATCAACTCTCGAATTTCATCATTTAATTCCATTACCTCAAATACACCAATTCTACCTTTATAGCCCGTATGAGAACACTTTTTACACCCAATTCCATGATATAATTTAATTTTTTCTCCTTCATCTGGGTGGATACCTATTTCTTTAAGCAGTGCGGGTGAGGGGTCATAAGCCTCTTTGCAATTAGGGCATATAACACGGACTAATCTCTGACTCAGAGATAAAATAACCGTTGATGTAATTAAAAATGGTTCGATACCCATATTAAGCAGGCGGGTAATAGCGCCTGGGGCATCATTTGTATGGAGTGTAGAAAAGACTAAATGCCCGGTTAAAGCGGCATTAATTGCTACTTCGGATGTTTCACGGTCTCTAACCTCACCAACCAGAATTATATCCGGGTCCTGCCGCATAAATGACCTCAATCCATCTGAAAAATCTAACCCTATTTCGGGTTTTACCTGCACTTGATTTATCCCCCTTAACACATATTCTACCGGGTCTTCAATCGTAATAATATTTTTATCCGTGGCGTTAATCGTTCTCAAGGTAGAATAAAGCGTGGTCGATTTCCCACTGCCTGTTGGTCCGGTGATAAGTATAATCCCATAAGGGGCAACAATGTTCTTTTCGTATAAAGCCAATGCCTCTTTATCAAAGCCTAATTTAGACAGGTCTAAACATAAACTTTTCGGGTCAAGAATACGGAGAACTACCTTTTCCCCATGCACCGTGGGGATAATCGAGACTCTTAAATCTGCCTCTCGATTGGAGATAATCACTTTGGCTCGACCGTCCTGGGGTAATCTTTTTTCCGCAATGTCTAAATTAGCAATAATTTTTATTCTTGAAACAAGCGATGGGTGGAGAGTTTTAGGTGGGGAGGGCATCTCGTATAAAATGCCATCAATCCTGTATCGCAATCTAACATCTTTTTGATAAGGTTCTAAGTGAATATCCGATGCCCCAGCATTTATCGCTTCACTTAAAATATAATTAACTAATCTGATAATTGGTGCTTCGTCTCCTTTTCCCATTTGAGAAATATCAATGGCGGCTTCCTCGGTCATCGGTCTCAAAACCTCAAATGTCTTCTCATCAATCCCTTTCATAATCTCGTCAATAGACCGCTCTTTTTTTCCATAGCATTTTTCAATGACATCTTTAATTTCATTTTCGGATGCAACCACGGGTTTTATATTACACTTAGTTGCCCTTTTAATATCATCTAAGGCAAATACATCTAATGGGTCTGCCATAGCCACGATTAAGGTATTATCTTCTTTGGAGATAGGGATAGCCAGGTGGCGTCTGACAATACTCTCTAAAACCTCTCGTCTCACATCTAAAGAAAAAGGAGATATTTCTGCTTCAGCTAAATTTACATGCTCCATTCCTAACTGGTTGGCTAAGAAATCCATAATAATGCCTTCTGTGGTAAACCCCAATTTAACCAAAATTTTACCCAGTCTTTCTCGACTTCTCTTTTTTTCAGCCAGGGCAATATCAAGTTGTTCCCGGGTAATAATCCCTGCCTCTACTAATAGTTCACCTAATCTAACTTTTTCTGCCATTTTAATCACCTCATTAGATTTGCTAATTCGTCAGCAATTACCATTTAATCAGTTAATTTCGTAGTAACCGTTCAGGCTATATATCAAAAGTGTAAGAAAGGGGATAAGGAGATAAGAGTGATATGGAGATAAGATAATAGAATATAGATTGAAATTTATAGAAATAGGTAGAAATTGATTGTGGAAAACAACAAATTTCCATAAATTTCTATTAGTTTCTATTAATTTCAATTTTTTTAATAATATCTCCCTATCTCCTTAATCTCCACATCTCCTTTTGTTACACCACCTGAACGCTTACATTTCGTAAATCCCTAAATGATATAAATCCTGAACCGTAACATCAGGGTAATGGATTAATTACTTCCTTATAGGTTTCTGGTCGGCGATTAGCATAGAATGTCCAGATATTTCGTGTCTCTTTTATTAAATCCAGGTCTATGTCGGCGATTAATATCTCATCTTTTTCTCCTGCCTCGGCGATTATCTCACCATTTGGGTCGATAACAATACTGCCGCCGTGAAATTTTTGTCCCTCTTCATCACCAACTCGATTAGCCCTTGCTACAAAAAGATTATTAGCAATCGCATTAGCACATAATACCTTTCGCCATTTTGCCTGGAAGGCAAAGCTACAGGCAGTGGGAGCAAATATAATTTGTGCCCCTTTTAATCCTAATATTCGACTACCCTCCGGGAAAAAATTATCCCAGCACATCTGGATACCAATTGTCGCAAATTTTGTTTTAAACACAGGATAACCCAGGTTCCCTAATGTAAAATAAAATCTTTCTTCCCACAGTGGTAGATGAGGAATGTGATTTTTTCGATATTTACCGAGTATTTTTCCATTGGCATCTATTACCACCGCGGTATTAAAATATATTCCTTCCTCCGCTTTTTCAAACATTGGCAAAATCAGGACTATTTTTTCTTTTTTGGCGACTTCGCCCATTACTTTAGTCATCTCGCCTGGAATTTCTTCCGCTAATGCAAAGTTTGAAACATCAATATTTTTCGGAAACCAATGAAGATTAAATATCTCCTGGAAACAGATAATATTTGCTCCTTTTGAGGAAAGATTTTGAGTAATCTCAATTGCTTTAGATAGATTTTCTTTCCTATCCTTAGTGCAGGTCATTTGAACCAATCCAACGGTAACCACTTTTTTACTCCCTCCTGTTTGCTTATCTTTACCCACATTTTTTACTGGACAATGTTACATTCATTCACAATTCACCATTCATCATTCACCATTCACAATTTCTTCCCTAAATTTCCTTAATAATGGTGAATTGTGAATTGTCAATTGTGAATTGTGAATTATCACTCTTCACTAACTACTGTTTATTTCCTACAGGTTTTTTTGAGCTAATTGGACTAATTTAGCAAAGGCATTTTTATCATTGACTGCTAAATCTGATAGCATTTTACGGTCTAATTGTGCATTTGCCTTTTTTAACCCATTAATAAATTTACTGTAAGAAAGTCCATATTCTCTTACGGCGGCGTTTATCCGAATAATCCATAATTGCCGGAATTCCCTTTTTCGGGCTTTACGGTCTCGATAAGCATAGACTCCGGCACGAATAACGGCTTCTTTAGCTAATTTATACCAGCGATGTCGTGCACCCCAGTAACCTTTGGTTAATTTCCTTATTTTGTTTTTTCTTCTTCTTGTAGCAACATTCGTTGCGGCTCTTGGCATTTGAATTCATACCTCCTTTATTTTGGTAAATGGTAACTGGTGAATGGTAATTAGTTACCAATTACCCCATTATTTACTTTTAATTTCGTGAAGTCCTATGTAACTATTTACCCAACTGAAAATGAAACAGTAAGTTCACGGAGCAAGGGAATTTATTTTTCTACATTGCTCTTTGAACCTGAAAACCATTATCTTAAATAGTTACCCTTTATTTATACGGAATAAGTTTGCGGATATTCTGTCTATCTCTACAGCTAACAAATCCTGCGCTACGCAAATTGCGTTTTCTATCCCTGGTTTTACAGGTAAATAGATGTCCGGCATTAGCCTTTTCACGCTTTATTTTGCCAGTAGCCGTAACTTTAAAAAATCTTTTTGCGGCTCCTCTGTTAGTTTTTATCTTAGGCATTAGTAATCCTCCTTTTCCCCTGAAAATAGCCGTAAGAATAGAACACGGATGACACGGATTAGACGGATGAACGCGGATTTTTTATTTCATATTCAATCTGTGTTCATCTGTGAAAATCTGTGTCCTATTAATTTGCTATTTCTCTGGCTTATGTTTTTTATCTGGAGATAAAATCATTATCATCTGTCTGCCTTCTAATTTTGGCATCATCTCGACCATTCCTATTTCTTTCAAATCCTCTACAAGTCTATCGAGTATTTTTCTCCCAAATTCTGAATGTTCCATTTCTCGTCCTCGAAATCCCATCATTATTTTAACCTTATTTCCGTCCTGTAGGAATTTGGAAATATGTCTAAGTTTGACTTCATAATCATGCCTTTCAATGTGAGGTCGAAGTTTTATCTCTTTTACTAAAATAATCTTTTGCTTTTTCTTTTTCTCCCGTTCTTTTTTTCTTTGTTCGTATCGATATTTACCATAATCCATAATTTTACAGACAGGCATAGTTGAATCAGGAACTATCTCGACTAAATCTAAATCTTTCTCCCTGGATAAGTCTAATGCTTTATATAAAGGGATAATCCCTATCTGTTGTCCATCTGTATCTATCACTCGAACTTCTCTTGCTCGAATTTGCCTATTTATTCTAAGTCCCTTAATAGTTACTCATACCTCCTTTCTATTGGTAATTAGTAATTGGTAAATGGTAATTAGTTACCAATTACGCTTATTCGTTCTCTCTCATAAGAATATCATATCTTAATGACAATGTCAATAGATTTTTTCTTTTATCTCTTTTATTAAATTATCTACAAATTCTTCTACTAAAAGATTTGCTGACTCTTTAGTATGTCTTTTTCGAACGGATACTATTTCTGTTTCTATCTCTTTATCTCCAATGATTAACATATATGGAGTTTTCTCAAGTAATTCTGCTTCACGGATTTTAAATCCTATTTTTTCATTTCTTTTATCTACTTTAACCCGCACCCCTTGTTCTAACAATCGTTCTTTAATCTTTTCTGCATAAGAAATATGTCGGTCGGCAATGGTCATAATTATTACCTGGGTTGGAGAAAGCCAGGTAGGTAATGCGCCCGCATAATGTTCGAGCAATGCCCCTAAAAATCGCTCAAGACTACCCAACACGACTCGATGAATCATTACTGGCTGATATTCATTACCATCACTGCCTACATAAGTCACATTAAATCTTTGTGGTAAATTAAAATCTACCTGGATAGTTGGACCTTGCCAGGCTCTACCAAGTGCATCTTTGAGTTTAATATCAATTTTTGGCCCATAAAAAACTCCCTCCCCCTCATCAATGGCATAATTTAGTCCTTGCTTTTTTAGTCCGACGCTCAAGGCAGAAGTAGCTTTCTCCCAAATATCTGGAGTTCCAACATATTTTTCTGGTTTGGTAGAAAGATAGACATCATATTCTTTAAATCCAAAGGTCTTTAACATCTCTGAGGCAAAGTTTAAAACAGTGCATATCTCCTCTTCAAGTTGGTCCTGGCGACAAAAGATATGAGCATCATCCTGCGTAAATCCTCTCACTCGCAGTAGCCCATGTAATACCCCACTTCGTTCATATCGATAGACTGTGCCCAATTCAAAATATCTTATGGGTAATTCTTTATAACTTCTTGTCTGGTTTTTATATATTAAAATATGGCCCGGGCAATTCATTGGTTTAAGCACATAAGGATTATCTTCAACTTCCATAAAATACATATTATCTTTATAATATTCACAATGCCCTGAAGTCTGCCATAAATCAATCTTAGCAATGTGAGGTGTAACTACTTCTAAATAATCTCTTTTTGCATGTTCCTGGCGTAAAAATCTACATATTTCCTCGCGAATGATTGCTCCTTTTGGATGATAGTAAATTAATCCTGGTCCAACTTCATCATAAATATCGAATATTTTTAGTTCTTTGCCAACTTTGCGATGGTCTCTTCTTTTTGCCTCTTCTAATTTAAAAAGATAGTTATCTAAGTCTTCTTTTTTCTCAAAAGCGGTGCCGTAGATTCTTGTAAGCATCGGATTTTTTTCACTACCACGCCAGTATGCCCCGGCAATTGAAATAAGTTTAAATGCCTTAATTAAACCGGTAGATGGAATATGAGGGCCACGGCATAAGTCTATGAAATCACCCTGCTGGTAAAGAGTAATCTCTCCCTCAATTTCATCTAATAATTCTACCTTATAAATTTCATTTTTTTGGTTAAAGAATTTTTTCGCCTCATCTTTATTCATTACCATTTTTTTAAAAGGCAGATTAGCATTGATGATTTCTTCCATTTTAGCTTCTATTTTAGGTAATTCTTCAGGAGAGATAGGGGAAGGCAGGTCAAAATCATAGTAAAATCCCTCTTCAATAGCAGGGCCAATCCCTAATTTAGTGCCTGGATAAAGCTCACAAACGGCTTGAGCCATAATATGGGCGGTTGAATGGCGGTATATTTGTAAATCCTCTATCATAAATTCTTTTCTCTTTATCACTCCTTTATTTTGGTAATTGGTAATTGGTGAGTGGTAATTAGTTAGCCATCTTCTCATCCAGCTACATCCTGTATCTTACATCCATTGTAAATTTGTGCCTTTGTAGTTAATTCTAACGCTACAGGTCGATATTTTTTATAATGGTGGGCGGTACTGGATTCGAACCAGTGACCTCTTGCATGTCACGCAAGCACTCTAACCAACTGAGCTAACCGCCCACTTATAATTACCTGGTTACTTTACTCATATCATTAGCCACTTTTTTAATAATATAATGGTCTTTAATCATTAAAATCACGAGTAAGATCAAAACCCCTAATTCAAATATTGTCTTTATTATTTCCATTATTTATCTCCTCACGAAGCAATTTTTGTAACCGTTCAGGCTATATATCAAAAGTGTCCGAAAGGGGATAAGGAGATAAGAATGATATGGAGATAAGATAATAGAAATAGATTGAAATTTATAGAATTCGAAGAATGTTGCGAAGCAAAAATAGGTAGAAATTGATTGTGGGAAACAACAAATTTCCATAAATTTCTATTAGTTTCTACT
>JBFLXS010000195.1 GCA_040755795.1 bacterium
CTGGTAAATTTCGCAGACTCCAGGATTGATGTCCGAAGGGTGGAGCAAGAAAAAGTTTGAGCCATTTCTCCAATTCTCCCTTTTCCCCATTTCTCCTTGTTTACACTTCTAATGTATAGCCCTGAACGGTTACTGATACAGCATTGTAAAAAGCGGCAGAAAAAACACTTAAGGCTATTATCCTGATCTTTTTATTACTCCTCTGATGTTATTAAGAGTCTATCTGAAAAGTTGGAAGTCCAAACTTGTGTGTGCGGGGTGTTTTCCCTCAACAAGCCTGTCCTGGCGACAGGCCAGGGTTGAGGCATCCGTTGGTTTTTCAGATAGATTCTAAAAACCATTCCTCTTTGATTAGGTTATGAGCAATGGTTTGTCTCTTACCATCGCTTGTGAGTACTACAAAGACTTCTTCTCGCTCACCGTCATGCCGTTCTCTTATACATCGTTCCTTGATCTCCTTCACCTGGATAGTTTTATCTTCAAGGAAAATGGCTGTTGGTCGCTCATCTGCCTTATACCCGGAGTATGTTTCGACTTTTATTTTCATTTTGAGTCTCCATGTAGTGTTGTATGCAAATTAGCCTTCATCTTCTGCCTCCAATTATCAAAAATGATATATACAATAGGGACGATTATCAAAGTAAGTATGGTAGAGGTGGTCAATCCTCCCATAACTCCAATAGCCAGTCCTTGCATTTCTTCTTCACCTTCCCGCAGAGCTAAAGCCATTGGTAGCAAAGCAAAAATGGTACAGATAGCGGTCATCAGGATTGGTCTGAGTCTGATCTTAGCAGCAGCGATTACTGCCTCCTTTATTTCTAAGCCGGTTTTTCTTTGCTGATTAATGAAGTCTACCAGCACAATAGCATTGGTTACCACAATTCCAACTAACATGATAATGCCAATAAATGAAGCAATGTTTAATGATTGTCCGGTGATAAAAAGAGCTAAAAATACCCCGGTAACCGCAAAAGGCAAGCAGGTCATAATAGTGAGTGGGTGAATCAATGATTCAAACTGAGAGGCCATAATCATATAGACTAAGATAATAGCAAAGATGAACATTATTCCCAAATCATGGAAAGTCTTCTGCATATCTTCGTATTCACCACCAAAGTCGATTAAGTATCCTGGAGGTAAGGTTACCTTTGTCAGTGCTACCTTTACCTCCTTCATCACATCACCAAGCTTACGGCCAGCTAAATTGGTAGTAATGGACACCTGCCTCTTCTTGTTGAATCGTTTAATATCCCCTGCCCCTTTACCAGGAATAATCTTTGCTACATCCCGAAGTAAAATTTGAGACCCAATGGGTGAGGGGAGGGCAATACTTTTTATATCATCCAGGCTTTTGCGCTGTGATTCCTTAAGCCTGACCCTAATGTCAATCTCTTCTCCCCTCTGTCTCAACCTGGTCCACACATCTCCATCCACAGCCATCTTAACCACTGAAGCTGCTTGAGCCACAGTTAAGCCTGATAGAGAGAGTTTCTCTCTATCATAGATTATCTGGAATTCAGGGTTTCCCTGCTGCATACTAGTGGTAATATCAACCACCCCAGCTATCTTTGAGATTACCTGTTTAACATCCTCGGCAATCCATTTCAATGTAGGCAAGTCCTCACCACTCACCTTTATTTCAACTGGGGCCTTCCCACCCATCATCATGCTGCCAAGATCATGGATATCCAGACTGGCTCCTGGAATACTATTAGCTATTTTCCTTACCTGCTTGGTTACCTCCTCAGTGGTTAGTCTTCTTTCTGCCCTATCCTTTAAGGAGACCATTATCATACCTGTATGCACTGCGGAGACCTCGCCCATACCCATTGCTCCAGCTCGTGCTGAGCCTCCCTGATGGGTTCCGGCAAAGGTAAAAACCTCATCTATATCTTTCATCTTGAGTATCTTCTTCTCAATTACAGACACAGCATCAGAGGTTTCTTTAAGGGATGTACCAACAGGCATTTTTAATCTAGCCATAAATGAGCCTTCGTCAGAGGCTGGCATAAATTCCTGGGAGGTAAAGGCAATAAGCCCAATGCTTGAGGCAAATAAAAGAAAGCAAAATACCAGCACCTTGCCTTTATTATTTAGACACCAGGAGAGTATTTTACCATATCTTTCTCGCAAGGTATGATACCAGCCCACATCCTGCTCTCCTCCTGTTTTTGCCCTTAAAATCTTTGATGCCATCATTGGAGTAAGGGTAATAGCCACAAATAAAGAGGCAAATAATGCATAAGCTACTACCCAGGCAAAGGATTTAAAAAGCTCTCCAGTGATTCCCGTAACAAAAATCAGGGGAAAGAATACAGCTACCGTGGTCAGGGTGGAGGCAATAATAGGCATAGAAACCTCAGTAGCACCGACTACGGCTGCCTCATGCCTGCTTTTACCGGCAGTGAGGTGTCTAAAGATATTTTCAATAACTACAATGGCATCATCTACCAGCCTGCCCATGGCAATGATAAGCCCGGTTAAGGTCATGATATTGATGGTGAATCCACGGAAGTACATAAAGATAAAGGTAGTAATAATAGAAAAAGGGATAGCTAAAGCAACAATCATAGTTGGCCGAAAATGGCGTAGGAACAAGAAGAGAACCACTACTACTAAAATCCCTCCTTCAATCCCACTCCATTTGGTTGAATTGATGGAGGTTCGAATGAATTTAGCTATTTCAAACACCTTGTGTATCTTAACATCAGCAGGAAGATATTTTTCAATCACTGGCACCTGCCTTAGAATTTCATCTGTTACCGCAACAGTATTAGCATCTGCTTCCTTACGAATAATCATGCCTACGGTATGCTGTCCCTTTAACCTTCCATAGCCTCTTACTTCCATAAAGGTATCCTTTACACAAGCCACATCTTTTAGATATACAGGATTACCCTGTTTTATTCCTACAATTATTTTCTCCATCTCTTTTGCGTCTCTGAACTCACCAATAGAGCGCAGGGTAAATTCAGTTGGTCCTCGGATTATCTTACCACAGGTTTTATCCATATTTTCTTGCCGTAGCTTTTGAGCTATTTCAAACAGAGACATGCCGTGAGCCTTAAGTCTATCTATATCAACCTCAATCAATATTTCCCGAATAAGTCCACCCATCACCATTACCTGGCCAACACCCTTTATTCTTTCTATTCTTGGAGCGATTACATCTTCAGCAAAATCCTTCAATTGAGCCAGGTCTCGTTTACTGGCAATGGTTAGAGCCATAATAGGCATATCCCCAATATCCATCTTAACAACCATAGGGTCTGAAACATCCTCTGGCAGGAAATCCCGGATTACTGAGAGCCCCTCCCGAATATCTGCGGCAGCACCATCTAAGTTTGTGCCCCAGTTAAATTCCACCAGAACTAAAGACACACCTTCCTGTGAGGTTGAGGAAATCTTTTTTACCCCAGAGACAGTAGCTACTACCTCCTCAATTGGTTTAGAAATCAACTCCTCTATCTCCTCCGGAGCTACTCCTTCGTAATTAGTAATAACCGTGATAACCGGATAGTCTATATCTGGCATAAGGTCAACCGTTAGTTTGGAGAAAGCAACTATGCCAATGATAACAATGATTAAAATAACCATTAGCACAGAAACGGGTTTTTTAACTGATAGCTCTGGGATGTTCACTTTTATTGCCTCCTTGTCACCCTGACTATTGCTCCATCCTGTAGAGTCTCCACCCCACGAATGACTACCTCCTGGTTCTTGGCTAACCCTGCTGTAATCTCTACCTTCTCCAGATCCTGTATACCCAGTTTAACCTGCTTCAGCCTGGCACGATTTCCCTCAATCACATAGAGGTAATTATCCAGTCCTCGATTAAAAACCGCTCCCTGAGGCACACACAAGACATTCTGGTGTTTTTCTAGTTCAATCTTCACCCTGGCAAACATACCCGGCTTTATCCGGTGATGGGCATTTCTAATGTAAATGGTGACATTGAAGGTTCGCGATTGGGGGTTGATAATAGGAGATATTTCACGGATTATGCCTATAAACTTTGTATCCGGATACGCCTCCAGAGAGACTTTTATTTTCTGGTCTCGTTTAATTTTAGTGATTAAATCTTCAGAAGCTGCCACTTCAAGCTTAACTGTAGAAATATCCATAACCTCAAGGATAGTCTCCATCCCCTTTATTCTCTCTCCTTCATTAGCTATTTTAGAGGTAATTATTCCAAAGATAGGAGAGGTAACATTGGTATCTTTTAGGTGTTGTTTAGCTGATGAGAGTCCAACCTCAGCCTGATTTACCTGAGCCTTAGCCAGCTCAAGTTGAGCAGAGGTCATTTTATAGCCTGTTACAGCTTTATCAAAAGATGCCTTAGCAATGGAATTAGTGGCATTAAGCCTTTCTGCCCGCTCAAACTCTATTTTAGCCTGGTCAAAGTTTGCCTCTGCTTGATGTAGCCCTGCATTAGCTGTTGTTAAAGCTGCTTCTGCCTGGGAAAGGCCAATTTGAGCATCAGTTGCATCTAATTTGGCTACTACCTGGCCTGCTTTTACATAATCATTCTCTTTGGCAAGAATCTGCAGAAGCATTCCCCCTATTTTAGGAGAAATTTTTGCCTCCTTAATAGGCTTAATAGTGCCCTGAAAGGTAGTGGTCAGAACTATGTCTGAAATAAATGGTTTAGTTACTGTTACACTGATAGCTTCTATTTTCACCTCTTTTTCAGGCGGTTTTGTGCATCCAACAATCAAGGCTAAACTCAAGGTAATAAAAAATCCTAAATTCGCAATTTGCAATTTGCAATTATTCATAATTAATTCCTCCCAATGGCTTTTTGTAATTTTGCCCAGGCTAAGTTATAATCATACAATGCCTGATAGTAATTAGTTTTTGCTTGAGTTAGTAAGGTCTGTGCATCTAACACATCAGTAGTAGTAGAGGCTCCTTCTTTGTACATCTCTTTGGTAATGCGTAGGTTTTCCTCTGCCTGTCCAATAGACTTTTGGGCAACGCCAATGTTCTTTTCCGCCTCTTCTAAACCAAGGCATCCCTGTCTGACTTCCAGCAAGATTCTGTCTTTTAGGAGAAGCAACTGCTCTTCTACGGCTGCCAGATTAGCTTCTGTCTGATTGACCCTGGATTTTCTTGCCTTCCAGTCCCATAGAGTAAAGTTTACTGAAACGGCTGCCATCCAGGTTTCTTGCCACTCATCAATCGGTGTTTTTTTCCCCTTTTGATAGTCATAATTTCCTATCAGAGCAACTGATGGGTAATAGTCGCTCCTGGCTATCTTCACTCTTTGTTTTAGAACCTCAATGGTAGTTTTTATCTGCTTTAATTCTGGCCGCATTGTTTGAGCCTGCTTGATACAGTTATCCAGATTTATAGTTTGGGGCCTAAACTCCAGGATGTCAATAATCTCAACCGGAGTGTTCTGGTCCTGTGCCAGCACCTGATTAAATGCTGCATTAGCCAGCCTAACCCCATTTTCTGCCCGAATTAGGTTTTGCTTCACATTGGCTAATTCCACCTCTGCCTTTAGCACATCCACTTTAGCCACCATACCTACATCATAGAAGTTGCCAACTACCTTTAGGTGGGCTTGTACCTGTTCAACTGCCTCCTGAGCAATTTGCTGAAATTTTAATGCCTTCAAAATACCAAAATAAGCACTTTTTACTTCTAAGATTAGCTCGTTTTTCACCATTTCATACTCATATTTAGCGGCTTCGTAGTTAGCCTTAGCCAATTTGTAGCCAGAGGAGATTTTACCGCCGGTAAACAGAGGTTGCTGGATGATGCCTTTGGCCTCAGAAATCCCCTCATCACTCAGAGCCATTGACCTGCCCTGAAAATCCACAGTAGTAGCTTCATTTAATCGGGTATAGCTTGAAGATAAGCTAAAGATAGGATAGAAACCTGTTTTAGCCTCCCATACTTTCTCTTTAGCTGAGGCTACCTTTTTTGAGGCAGATAGCAGGCCATGATTATTAGCCAGAGCTATCTCAACACTTCTCTCCAGGTTTAGCGGCCCAACCTCTGCCCATACCGTGGAAATCCCAGTTATAAGTGCTACAATTGCTAAAAAAGTTCTCATTCTTTTATCACCCCCCTAAGCCATATCTCTAATATAGTATCCAGTTCATTATTAAGTGGGTATTTTTCATCGTTTACCAGCCATTTGTAGATTATGGCGTTAGTTAGCCCAATTAAAGCATAAGCAGCGCTTGAGGTGTTGATGTCTTTTATTACCCCATTTTTTACCCCTTTGTTAAGCTCTTTTTCTATTAGACAGATGTGTGGTAGATACTTTTCTCTGAATATCTTCTCAACTTCCTCTCTAAACTCAGTTGTTTCCTGAACCAGGACGCGATAAAAAGCTCTATGGCTCTCAAAGAAGTCTAAATAGGCAGAAATAGCCAGAGTTGTCTTTTTGATAGGAGAATCAATATCTTTAGTAGCCTCAAGTATAGTATCCTTCATAATTCTAATGCCCCATTCTACTACACCTAAAAATAGACCCTTTTTGCTTTCAAAATGGCGATACACAGTGCCTTTACCTACTTGAGCTAAGGCAGCAATTTCATCCACATCTGCTTTATAATAACCATCTCTTGAGAAAACGGTCATAGCTGCCTGGAGTATTTGTTCATCCTTCTCCTGTCTTTTTGCCTCTCTTTTTCCAACAGAAACATGAAGCTCCATGAGTTAGTACCTCCATAGAATACGGACTTGTCCGTTCTATTTCTGATTATACCATATTATCTTAAATTTGTCAACAAAAAATCTTGCTTCGCAGCAATTCTCGGTGAAACTAAATAAACAGCCCAAGTAACCACCTTAAAGCCATTTTTTGCTTTTTAAACATCTTCTTCCTCTAAATTGCTTAAAATTTCCCCCTCCTAAACCTATGGAGAATCTCCTTTATCTTAGAAATTGGGCACACTATTCCCTTTATCACAAAATCAAATCCTTATTTAATTATATTATTTCTCTATCTTATCCCCCTTTCTCCCTTTTCATCCACTTGCTGGTTCAGGTGGCGAAAGAATAAACCACAAAAGCTCCTCCCAACTTTGAAAAATTAATATCCGAATCGTACACCGTAACTGATTCCAATACTCTCTCCGACTGCTAAATTTCTCCCGACAAGCCTGATAGAGCAAACAAGTTAATTGAAATATCTGATGCATTAAAAAAGCAAGTAGGTTTAACAAAAAGAAATTCAACGACAAATTCTTCTTCCCATGCCCAAAATTATGCTCAATATGG
>JBFLXS010000196.1 GCA_040755795.1 bacterium
TATCTGAAGAAGTGAGTAGGATACTTATAGCTTTAATCAAATCAATTAAGAGTAAAATAGTATGAAGTATTTTCCCCCTTTCCTACTTCCTACTACCTACTTGCTTGGTATGCTGAATAGTTACAAATAAAGAAAGAGGTAGTGTGCAGGGAGAAATCGAAGAAGTTGTTGAAGAAGAAAAAGAGGCAGCCGAGCCAATCGCTTGTGACCCGGCTATATTTTGGAAAGTAAATAAAGAGATAGATTATCACTTCGAGTTAAATCCCCCACCTTTAAATGCCGCTATTCTGCATCGGCTTGGTGTCCCACAGTTCTGGATGGGAACTGAAAAAGACTTCTACAAAACGATGGAGAAGATATACAAAGATGTAAGTAACTCGGCCATAAAAATTGCATATTTATCAAAAGAGGTGTAGGAAAGGGAAAAGGGGAAAGTTTCGACCTGTGCGGTTAAATGTAAAATGAAAATGTATAACTGAAAGGTAATGAGTCTGGCGAAGTACTACAATTTCCCATTTTTCATTTTCTATTTTACATTTTACATTTATTTTCCCTTTGCGTCTCTGCGATGAATTAGTCTAATCGCACAGGTGGAAGTTATTCATCTCTATTTCAGAGGTTTCTAAGAAGACATGAAAGAATCAAAAATGACAGAAGGTAGGGTTGTTGGTGTTTGCATAAGTAAAAAACGGGGTGTTTCAAAAGAGAATGTTGGCAGCGGTATCTTGCAAAAAGATTACGGGCTTGTCGGTGATGCTCACGCAGGAACAAATAAGCAGGTGAGTTTGCTGGCTCAGGAAGATATTGAAGAAGCAGACATCCCCGCTTTTCCAGGTGATTTTGCTGAAAATATTACCACCAAAGGTGTTGACCTGCTGGCTCTAAAGATTGGTGATGAACTGCAGATAGGGGAAGCGGTGGTCTCAATAACCCAGTTTGGTAAATCCCCAGAAGAGATGCGAGGGCATACCTTTTCTTATCAGGGAATTGCCCTTCTGCCCACAAAAGGTGTTTTTGCTAAGGTGATAAAGGGTGGGAAAGTGAAGGTTGGGGACAAAATCAGGGTAACGAGGAGGGATAAATGGAAAGACAAGAAGGATTAAAACTTGTTAAGTCAAAGCTCAAGAACAAAAACCTGGTAAAACATGCTCTGGCTACACAATCATGTATGGAAGCCTTAGCCCAGCATTTTGGGGAAGATGAAGAAGCCTGGACTATGGCAGGTCTTCTGCATGATTTAGATTATGAAGATACCAAAGACGATTTTTCACTTCACGGCTTTGTTACTTCAGAGATGCTTGAAAAGGAAGGAGTCGATAAAGAGATTATTGAGGCCATCAAGGCACATCCAGGGCATATAGAAAGAACCTCTAAGATGGCTAAGGCACTTTATGCGGTCGATCCCTTGACAGGCTTGATTGTTTCAGCCACCATTATGCATCCTGAAAAGAGATTGTCAGCAGTAGATACAGAGTTTGTGCTCAGGCGATTTAAGGAAAAGCGTTTTGCTGCTGGAGCAAATAGGGAGCAGATCAATGCTTGCCAGGAACTGGGGCTTGAACTTTCGGAGTTTGTCACTATTTGCCTGGAGGCGATGCAAAGAATCAGTAAGGAATTGGGGTTGTAAATATGAATAAACCAATGTCTGATTTTCATTTCAAGATTATGTCCTCTATTGGAATAAAGCTCAGAAACCTCTTTTTACCACCCAGAAAGATCATAAGAGAAGTGGAAATCAAGTCAGGCTTTCAGGTTCTTGATTTTGGTTGTGGACCAGGATATTTCACCCTTATGGCGGCTGAGATAGTGGGAGAATCAGGGAAAGTTTATGCTATGGATATTCACCCACTTGCAGCTAAAATGGTTGAAAAAAGAGCGAACAAAAAGAAATTAGCTAATGTAAAAACCATCCTTTCTGATTGCCAAACTGGTTTGCCTGATAATACCATGGATGTTATTCTATTCTACGATACCTTTCATCTCTTAAGTGAGCCGGATAAAGTATTAGTAGAATTACATCGGGTTTTGAAGCCAAATGGAATCCTGTCTTTCAGCGAGCACCATATGAAGGAGGATGAAATCATATCCAAAGTAACAAATAGAGAATTGTTCAGGCTGTCGAGAAAGGGTAAAAGAACATATAGTTTCTTGAAGGAGGAACCGAAGAAATGAACATCTTCAAAAAACTTATGGCTGTGGGATGTCGGGTTTGCCCTCTTTGTTGGTATGCCCGTGAGCACCCAAAGAATTGGTTGGGTAGGCTCATGCAGTGGCATGGTAAATGGTGCCCTGTCTGGAAGGCTCATGAAGAATTTTATGGAGAAAAGAGAGATTGATAAATTTTAAAAGCATTGATGAAGCAAGAAGAATATTAGGATTAGGTGAAGATGCTACCATCTCTGAGATAAAAGGGGCGTATCACGAAAAGGCCAAAGAATTACATCCTGACAAAGGCGGAGAGGATGAGCAAATGAAAAGGCTAAATGAGGCCTATAAATTGATTATGTCTTATTGCTCAACCTATAAAATCTCCTTTAGACAAGAGGATGTTAAGCGGGCTAACCCAGATGTGATGGAACGATTCTTGCATGACTGGATGTGGGGGGATGGGGTGTGATAATTTCGGATTTTAGATTGAGGATTGTAAATGAAGAGTGAAGAGTTATTTGATCAGTATGCTGAGAAATATGATGAATGGTATGAAAAGAATCGCTTTGCATACCTTTCAGAACTTGAGGCGGTAAGAAGTGTTTTGCCTCAGGGTAAAGGTTTAGAGGTAGGAGTAGGCACAAGTAGATTTGCCGCTCCTCTTGGGACATCAATCGGCATAGACCCATCCTTCAGAATGCTTAAAAAGGCTGCTAAACGAGGGATAACCGTGATACAGGCACTCGGAGAGCACCTTCCCTTCAAGGAGGCTGAGTTTGATTATGTGCTCTTAATTGTTACCTTGTGTTTTGTGGATAACCCCCAGGCTGTCCTGGCAGAGTCTAAACGAGTGCTTAAGCCAGAAGGTAAGCTCATCATTGGCATAGTAGATAAAGATAGCTTTCTTGGTAAAGCCTATCAGGATAAGGATAGTGTATTTTACAAGATGGCCAGGTTTTATTCAGCTCAGGAGGTTATAGAGCTGGTGGCGGCACACAACTTTAAGGAAATAACAACCATACAGACCATCTTTTCCTTGCCAGAGAACTTAAAGGAAATAGAATCCATCAGGCAAGGATATGGAGAGGGCGGATTTGTAGTTATATCTGGGATTAAAAGTAGTCAGCATCAAGTTGACTGAAAAAATAAGGTTGACTATTATGCTTCTTTAGGTTATAATAATTCTTATTAGCGTTGGGTAAATTTTTCAACCTGTACGGTTAAATGTAAAATGGATATTGCAAAATGAGAAATGTAAAAGACAGATAGCAGGGGCAGACCTCAACTCTTCGTTGTACCCGACAGCAAGGGCTATGCTGTTCTTATGAAAGTTTTGTGGTTTAATGATCTTACATATGAACAGATTTTAGCAGATAATCTTTGAGGAATAAAGTGTAAGCAAATATCCTAAGGAAATTTAGGAGAAAGTTATGAAAGAAAAAATACTTACAAAAGAAGAAATAATAAAAAAACTTAGAGAAAACAGGGAGATTTTAAAAAGGTATGGCGTGAAAAGAATAGGTTTGTTTGGCTCTTATTCTCAAGGAAAGCAAAAAAGCAACAGTGATATTGATTTAGTTGTTGAGTTTGGGTTATCAAACTTTGGCAAAGATTTTAAAGGACTTTTTGATGTATTTATGGATTTGTCTTCCTATATCGAAAAATTGTTTGATAGAAAAGTAGATATACTAACTCCTGATAGTATAAGAACTATAAGAATAAAAGAAGTTGCTGAAGAAATTGAAAGGAGCATAATATATGTCTAAAAGAGGAGATAAAGAATTTCTTTGTGACATAAAAGAAGCAATAGGAAGAATTAGAAATTATATTGACGATATGAGTTATAAAGAGTTCCTACAGGATATAAAAACACAAGATGCTGTTGTCCGCAATATAGAAATTATTGGAGAGGCGGTTAAACATTTATCCAACAGTCTAAGAAATAAATACAAGAATATCGAATGGAAAGATATTGCCGGAATGAGAGATAAAATCATTCATTTTTATTTTGGTATAAAATGGGAGCTTGTATGGTCCGCTGTAAAAGACAAGCTGCCTGAATTACTGACTAAAATAGAGACAATTATCAAGGGAATATAGGGATAAAATAAATGGCAACGCTAAATTTTAAAGGGAAAACATTTGTTCAGAATCATCACCTATCGGTGAAATATCATCAGCTTGTCCCTAAAAAAGATAAAAGTTTGACTGATAAAGTTAGCCTTAATGATAACCTTATACTTCACGGGGATAATCTCAAAAATCTAAAAGCCCTTCTCCCTACTTATACTGGCAAGGTGAAATGTATCTATATCGACCCACCATACAATACAGGAAATGAAAGATGGGTGTATAACGATAATGTCAATAGTCCGATGATGCAGGAGTGGCTCGGTAAGGTGGTTGACAGAGATGATTTGACCCGCCACGATAAATGGCTCTGTATGATGACGCCAAGATTAAAATTGCTACGGGAATTGTTGAGAGAAGATGGCGTGATTTTTGTGAGTATTGATGATAACGAAGTACACCATCTGAGGATGTTGATGGATGAGGTGTTTGGAGAAGGGAATTTTATCACTCAATTGATTTGGAGAAAACGAGCTGGTGGAGGGAGTGATAGTAAATATATTTCTGTTGAACATGAATATTGCATTTTGTATACGAAATCCATAGATAAAACAGAAATTAAAAGATTAGAATTAGATGATAAAACCTTGAGAAACTATCCTTATGAGGATGGTTATGTAAATACGAGAGGAAAATATTGCTTAAAGCCTCTTCATAATGATGGACTTCAAGATAGTCCAGGATTACATTATGATATAGAATGTCCTGACGGAACCTTACTGAAAGGGATGGAGCATCAATGGGTATATTCTGAATCTACTTTTAAAGATAAACTTAAGGATGGACGTATTGAATTCAAAAAATCCAAGAATGGTTGGAAAATTTATTATAAAGTCTATTTAAATGAAGAAAAAGGTAAATTGGTTTATGATGAAGAAGGTAATATAGTTCAAAGAAAAAGAAAACCATTTTCAATTCTTTACGAGGTTTCGTTAAACAAGGATGGAAATGCCGACTTAGCTGCTATCTCAATGGATAAAAAATTTGATTATCCAAAGCCAGTTGATTTGATAAAACATTTATTGAAATTGGGAACTGATAAAGAAGGCATTGTTTTAGACTCCTTTGCTGGCTCTGGCACCACTGCCCATGCAGTCTTAGACCTAAACAAAGAAGATGGTGGTAACCGTAAATTCATCCTGGTTGAATGTGAAGATTATGCAGACAGAATAACTGCAGAAAGGGTGAGAAGGGTTATCAAGGGTGTCCCAAATGCAAGAGATGAGAAATTAAGAAACGGCTTAGGTGGCACATTCAGCTATTTTGAACTTGGTGATCCGATTGAGATGGAGAGTATTTTAGAAGGCGATAAGCTGCCCACCTACCTTGAGCTTGCAAGATATGTGTTTTATACGGCTACAGGTGAGGAATTTGACCTGCAAAAAGTTGATGAGAATAGAAACTTTATCGGTGAATCAAAGGAATACGAGGTTTATCTGTTTTACAAGCCAGATATTGAATATCTTAAATCCACTGCACTTACGCTTGATAGGGCAAAGAACTTAGGGGCGGACAAGGGCAAAAAGCGATTGGTTTTTGCACCCAGCAAGTATCTTGATACCGATTATCTTTTAAAATACCGTATTGATTATTGTCAATTGCCGTTTGAAATCTATAAGCTGAAGGAATGATTGAGATGTCTATTTTGATGAGGATGGATATGCACAAGTGACAAGTGCATATTCAGAGATTCACGGTGCAGTGGATTGTTTTATTAAAGATTGTAATATTGTTTTAGCCAATAGCAATCAACTAAAATTGTTCGACCTGTGAAATAGGTTTAAATAAAAGGCAAGGAACTTTTCATAGATATAGATGTTCAAGATCTACTCCTACTAAAGATAGGTCGCTCCTACGGAGCTGCAAATATATTGCTTTTGCGAAATTACTACAAACAGATTGCTTCTACGGAGCTTTATTCAGGAGGAGGAATCAATTAGCCTCACAGAGGCAACCTGTTTGTAGGAGGAATCAAATTAGCCAAAAATTAGCTCCAGAGGAGCGACCTGAAAAATGGCAAACACCTATTCTCAAATTTATATTCAAATTGTATTTGCTGTAAAAGGCAGACAACATCTCATTCCTAAACAACATAGGGAAGAATTGCAGAAATACATCACAGGTATTGTTCAAGCCCGTGAACAAAAAATGTTATCTATATTCTGTATGCCTGACCATACCCATTTGCTTGTGGGATTAAAACCATCTATTGCTACTTCTAATTTAGTAAGAGACATAAAGGCAGGTTCATCAAATTTCATTAACAATAACAAATGGATACGAGGTAACTTCAATTGGCAAGAAGGGTTTGGTGCATTCTCCTATTCCAGAAGCCAGGTTGATGATGTGATTAAATACATTTTAAATCAGGAATATCATCATCGCAAAAGAACTTTCAGAGAAGAATATATTGAGTTCTTGAAAAAATTTAAAATTGAATACGATGAAAAATATTTATTTGAATGGATTGAATGAGTTAGGTCGCTCCTATGGAGCTTTATGTTATAGGTGGGGTATTTTTTTTCTACAAATAGATTGCTCCTCTGGAGCAAATTTAATAAGCAAAAGATAGAGGGATGGTCAAAGATATATATGGTCGCAGAAGCAATTAGCATCCTATTGCCATGTTAAGTAAGTTTTCTCACACTTTTTTCTAATGATGGAGAAATGGAAGGGAACACATCTTGTAATGGTAGATTCCTTAAAACTGTGAAAGAACTTAGTTAACACGGTACTGGCTCAATCAGAAGGGGCTACTATTATTACTCTGGAGAAGAAAGAAACCCCTAATAGAATACCTGTAGTTGCTACTCATTATCAAGTTAAATCTATTGACCATTTGTAAGAGTTCAGGTAGGATATAAAAAATAAGGAGAAAGGGAGAAGATGGAGAAGTGGAGAAAAGAAGAGTTAA
>JBFLXS010000197.1 GCA_040755795.1 bacterium
TTGATTTCACAAGTGCTGTTTCCAACCCCATTAGCATCCTTCTCTTTTCCATTCACCTTAATCCTTGAACCTCGATCCTTGAACCTTTTTATCCGAAAACCTTCCCCATTTCCCCTTTTCTCCTTATTTACACCTGAACGTTTACAAATCTGCTTTCTTAATTTTCTACCTGCACAGGTCGCATTTCTTTTCAACAGTTTAAAATCTTACCTCTCGTTCTATTCTCACCTCGTATTCATTCCCTTTTTCCCAGACACCCTCTGGGGTAAATTTATATTTTAGAGATGTATTTCCGGATAGGTAGTATTCTAATCCTAATTCTTGTTTAAGTTTAAGTCGAGCGAATTCTTCTTCTTCCCATGGTTCTAATATGCCGCGATAAGTAAGATAAACATCATCAGAGATAAATTTTCCTATCTTAAATTCACTCTCTTCAAATATAGATGATGTTTTTCGTTCTTCTACTTGTTCTTGAAGAGATTCCTGGAAAAGGCGGTTTAATGCCTGTGTTTTAATCTCGACATCCATACCTATAAGTTGACTGAGTTGTTTTTCAAGCGGGACTAACAAGGTAAAAACTACCTCTTTGCCCACGACCTGTTCAAATCCCAGTCTTAGAATAGTCTCATAGTCAGTTGTCTCCAGATATTCAGTATTTCCAATAAGTAAGGCGTTGATTATTTGTTCTTCATTCAACGGTGGATAACCGCCAATTGCCTGAAGTATAGGTTTTGCCTCAGTTAGATAACCTTCATAAATTAATGTAATTTGGCGTTTATCCAACCGGGTGGTTGCATAACCTGAGAGATAAGGAAAAATATTGCCTTCTCTAAATTCAAGCGAAGCCTTTTTTATCGTAAAAAATTTGCTCAGATAATTGACCCGTCCGCCTGATTGGGCATAGATGATGCCCTGTGCCCAGATTTCATCTCCTTTGTTGGATACTGTAAGCCAACTACCCTTTCTTTTTATCGTCACATCAACATATTCGTTATAATATTTAACATTTTTACTTGCAGTAATCATAATTTTATCCCACTGCATTCTGCCTTCTGCTGTTTTTATTTTAGGAGGAAAAGTAAATCTGCTATTGACTATTTTTATTTCGCCACTCCCAATAGGTGCGGTAATATCTCCTTTAATTTGTATATTCACATCTATATTGCCTTCAAAAAATCCAGGAATACTTATTGGCACTGGTTCATGAAAGTTTTTCAGACTGACATCTATACTTTTTAATGTAAATGGTGTGGTGCTTTGCATAACTAAAATACTCTCTCCAACCTTTGCCTGTAAAGAATTACTGACTATCCAATTATTGACAATCCGAATCTGTCCATTGAGATTGGTTAGTCGTTTAGCAAATGGATACCTATTTAATGCCCCATTAGTTATCATTAATGACCCATCGAATTGTGGTTCGTCAAAACTACCACCGATATGCAACCAACCTTCTACTTTACCTTCTGGCCGTTTTATCTCTTTAAACCATAAAGGTAGAATCCTTAAATCAGAATTCTGCATTGCAATTCTTAAATCCCTCCTCTTTTCTACTAATTCGATACGGCCATTAAGACTAATTTTTTCAACATTTGATTTAAGTATTTTAATTTCCTCAAATTCTAATTTCTGACCGAATTTAACCCTACCTGAAAGGCTATTGGGTTCAGGTAATGGTAAAAAATTTAGTATTCCTTTTTCGTATGAAATTTGCGCCGCTAATACTTTAAGAACATCAGATTGATTTATTAATAAATTCTTAGTTGTTAATGTTCCATTTGCTGTATCCCAGGGAGTAATTTCGCCCGTGAAATAAACTTTACCATTAAAGATAGTATTGGTGATAATGAGATTGGTCAGGGTGGCGGTGAGGATTGCTTGGCCATTGGGTTTTATTTCTACCTGGTATTTTTTAAAATCCACTTTTCCGCCATCGTGCTGTGTAAAATAAAGTTTTTGGAATAATAAAATCTTATCTTTGAGACTGAACTCAACCTTACCATAACGGGCATCAAAACCTGGTATATGGAAATCCTCAATATCGACCGCACATTTTAAGATTAAATTATCCAGTTTACCTTCAGCAGTCAGTTTCCCTTTTATAATTCCCTGAAGGTTTGGCAATGAGAATAAACAGGCAATAGCGCTTAATTTTTCATTGTCAATCTGGATTAGACCATTTATGTATTTATCTTTAACTCGAAATGTGCCTTGTAAGGAAGACCTGTCATTAAGTTTTACCTGCTCAATCTGAAATTCATGATTAAGATAATTAACTTTACCGGCTATTTTAGCTATCTTTTCATGTCCAATAATTATCTTTTTAGACTCAACAGATGCCACAACAACAGGATTATTAATATCTCCTTTCACATCTCCAATGACATCAAATTCTCCTTTAAAGTTTTTAAAGTAGTCATACGGCATATCTTCATAATCCATACCCAACAAAGAAAATTTCAGGTCAAGGTTACCCTTCAGAGTAAATGTCCCAAATGTAGTCAATATCCCACCGTGATTTAAAACAATACCCGATTCTTTAATAGTTACTTTCTGATGGGCATACTTAAAATCTATCTTCCCATAATCTATCAGAAAATCGTTGACTTTTCCCCCAGTAAGGTTTAAAATGCCACTTAACTCAGATTTTGAAAGGTGTCCTTTGAATTTAGCATCAGCGGTCAGGATTAAATCTTTATGTTTTAAATAACATATTTTACCATCTAAGTTTATAAGTGAACAGGTTAAATCTACCTCTCCTTTAGTCCAAAGATTCATTTTTCCCGGTTCATTAAAGGTAAGAGATAGGATAGAAACCTTATTTTTTATTCTTTCGAGTTTAAAATCCCCATCCACACTTCTACCATTGATTAAATTAACCTTAAATGATTTGCCAATGATAGTTGTTTTCTGCCTGAACATCTTTTTTATATCAAATTCTCCATCAAATGTTCCTTCAAAGTTTTGAGTCAATATCCCCAGGTTGACATCTTTTGTTTTAATTTGCATTGCGTAAGAAAGGGGTTGGGAAAGTGTAATTTTAGCCACAAGTTCTAATTGTTTGTTTTCAGGTGAAGTGGTAATGTTCAGGTCTGGGTGGTTATAGATTAAACTTCCCTGACAGGGGAGGTAAGATTTTTTATCAATAATAATATTTTCTGCCTTAATTTGTCCACCAATCAATCTTGTTTTCGTGCTTAATTTACCGTCAAAGGAAATATTAGCACAAACAAGTCGATTGAGAAGGTTATATTCATTTAATTTACCGTTTAATAATAACGAAAAAGGCTCATCCATATCCCCTCTTGTCCCTTTTCCTTCGATGTCTATTTTCCCTTGAGGTTGAACAATCTGTCCACTAAAGACAATAGATTTTTTATCCCCTTTAAGTTTTGCCACAATTTCATTAACTGATGGATTTTCTTGTATTTGTAATTTCAAATCACCATTATATTGAATATCGTTTAGTTTCCCGAAGGTGGTTATTTCGCCGGTAATCGTGCCTTTTCCTGATTCCTCTTTACCTACGAGGGTTAATAAAGGAAGTAAATTGCTCTGGTCAAATTTAGCCTTAAGGTTTAATTCTTGTTGAAGGGCTAATTTACCGGTTATTTGTGTGTTTTTGGCAATAACCAGAGAAATCTCCTCAAATCGCTTATCTTTATATCTGAATTTAGTCAGGATAGGGAATTTGTATCCTGCTTGTGTTTGATTAAGCAATTCTGCCTCTCCCATCAAACTAAAACTATGTCCGAAATCAAATTTCCCTTTAAATTTTAAGATACTTTTTAAGTTTAATTTTTTCAAATATGGGAAAATATCTCCTAAACTTTGTGGAGAAAATTTAGAAGTAACAAACTCTATACCCCCTGCCATATTTTTGATGTAGAAATTTTGAGTAGTAAAATCAATATCTTTGAACTTAAACTTTATCTTCTCGGCAATTACACTGTGGTTATCTTCCAGTGAGAAATTACCGGTTATATTTGTAATTGGCGGCTCAAGATGTGTTAATTTAACCACCCCTTTATTTAGATATAAATTACTCTTGAATAAAGTTATATTTTTATCTTCGATTTCACCTGCGATATTTCCACTTATTTGCCCCTGTAATAAATTAACCCAGGGTGTTTTTAAAAATTCGGCATAAGGCGATAATTCCTTTTTGATAATCCGCAGGTTAAAACTGGCTGTTAAAGGAGAGGTTTGATAAATATTGCCACTGATTTTCATTTCCTGTCCCAGCCGAATGTGAAAATAAGGTGGTGGTCCCTCGGGATAATAAGATAGGTAGAAGTCGGTGAGTGTAGTTTGAGTTCCGAATATCTCATCTTTAACTTTCAATGTTGCCTTTTTGATAAGGATGGTCATTGCAGGAGATTTTTTTGTTGGTTCATAGGAATCTTTAAAGATAGAGGAAATATTCCACTTTCCGGTTTTATCCCGATAAAGCTCCAGAGAGGGGTTAATAATAACTATTTTAGATATGCCGCTTTCCAATTTACCCCGCTGGATAATTGGTGTCATTAAATTGTAGTTACAAATTATTTTCTCTATTTGTGCAATAGAGTTTAGTTTTACTCCTTCAAGGATGGCCTGGTCAGGGAATTTAAAATGCAGGTTTTTTATCGTGAGGTTGCCATTAATCCTTTTTTCTACCTCATTAATAATCTTAGTTTTTGCCCAACCTTGTGGAATGCCCTTTTGCCAGACATAGTAAATACTAATACCTGATAAAATAATGGCAATAAAGATAATTATGGGTATTCTCATACTTAAAATTATACCCTAAAATCATAAATTGTCAATAGAAAAAAAGGGGGACGGTTCCTTTTATCGTTTTCCCTATGATTTCTTTCGAATGTCACTTGTAATCGTTCACAGAAAGTTAAAATTGGAAATTAGAAATTGGGCTTTTACTTCCTTCCCTAATTTCTAATTTCGAATTCCCGATTTTAACTTCATTTTCTAACCGCAAGATTTCGACCTGTGCAGGTAAAAAATTAAGGAAGCAGATTTTTAATAAATAGTAAGCGGGTGGATTTAGTAAGCGGATTTAACGGATTTAGCGAAAAAAGAAATAAAAAAAATCCGCTCAATCCGTTTAATCCGCGTACAATTAAAAAATGTAATCTGTTTAATCAATTATCCTTATTATTTCTAATTGCACAGATGGAAATTTTTCCACCTGTGCGATTAGACTAATTCATCGCACAGACGCAAAGGAAAAATAAATGTAAAATAGGAAATGAAAAATGGGAAATTTTAGGAGTTCGCAAGACTTATTACCTTTCAGTTATACATTTTCATTTTGCATTATCCATTTTACATTTAACCGCACAGGTCTCAAAAGTTTGCAATACTTAGAGGAACTCGGCATTTTACTTCTCTTCTCGTGGCAATTTATTGCCAGTGCCGGGACATTGCCTGAGACTCCCTATAAATCCACAAAATCCATAGCTAGTTAATAACATAAGGTAGGGAATTATAGGAAGTCTAAATCGTGCATATCCCACAGGTCCTGTGATTAATATAAAATATGCAATTACTACAATAAATAACACCAGAATTACTTTATTATTATCTTTTATCATTTTCCAAACTCCATAACCGGCGAATAGATAAATCAATAGAAGTAAAATTAATATACTTAGAAGCAGAGATATATTTAATAGGTCAGTTTTAAATAAAGCAGAGACACTTTTCCCCATATCTTTTGTTTCCAGAAAAATAGATAAGGCAGAAGATGAATAATACTTTCCCCCAAAAAGTAGATAAATATCCTCTAGACTATGTCCTAAAAATATCTTAATAGTTCCTTTTAGATGTGCTTGTAAATAAGGAACTGGGTCGTTTAGTATTTTCTGCATACCTAATTTTTCGCATCTCTGAGAAGCTTCAAAGGGGGCCAGATTTTCGCGGGTGATCATTTCCTGAATTTCATTTGTTAATTTCTGTTTTATTATTTTAAAATCTACTCCTTTTTTTTCAGCCTCCATAGGACCATATCGGTACAAAAGCATCTGATATCCCATCAATGATGATAACTTGGGTACACCAAATACCAAATAGTTCCTTAGTATCCAGGTCGAGGTTGTCAAAAGAAACACAATGATAAATATAGAATACATTAATGATAACTTCTTTAAATTTAGTTTATATTTCAAAAAAAATACAAGGATAATGGGAAGAAACAGATAAAGACTTATTGGTCGACATAAAGTAGTTAGACCTAAAAATATACCTGCAAATACTAAATTAACCTTTCTTGTAGTGAGGAAAAATTTAACCAGAAACCAGACAGACGTTATTAATGTAAAAGTAAATAGAGTTTCTGTCCCTAAACAGTTAGAATATACAATACTAGAGAGGTCAATAGCCACTAAGATAGCCGCAACAAAGCCTATCTTCCGACTAAATAAAATTGTGCCTATTTTATATGTGAATATACATGTAAAAACATCAATTAATATTTGAAATAATATTGCAAGATAAGGTTTATATCCAAAGATAGTATATATTGTGGCTAAATAGAATGGATATAATGGGGTTCTTAGACTATCCGGAAGCCGGGATAACTTTTTATCATGGAAAGCACTTAATTTAAATGTAAGTCCCTGAAATCTAGCACCTTTTTCTGGTGTTTGCGATGCATCTGAGAAACTTTGATGCTTAACCAAATCTACAGCAATGTGATGATACAGATAAGAATCTTCTCCAAATGCTCTTTCAGGATGTCTTGCCACACAAACAAATGGAATCAATCTCACTATAAGAGATAACAAAATTATTATTATCCAATACTTATTTTTATTAAGAAATCCTATCATAGATATTTCCTTTAGTGATGGGACATCCCATTGTGCCTCTATAATAACATATCTATATATTTTTGTCAAGTGAATTCTATGAACACCAGCAATTCTCGGTGAAACTAAATAAACAGCCCAAGTAACCACCTTAAAGCCATTTTTTGCTTTTTAAACCGCTGATTTCGACACCCCTCTCATGTTTTGCATGATTTTTAAGTGAAAGCATTCAGAGAGTATTTATTTGCTGGAACACCTAATAGTTGTAATATTTCCATCTGCAGAAAATTCAAGCTCGTCATATATGAAGATATAACTCCATTATGAACAATCTCCACTAAGTTAATATTATTGAAAGCCTCCAGCAGTTTATCAGTCT